>DATCWZ010000321.1:0-9859 GCA_036566065.1 Streptomyces sp.
CAGCCGCTGTGGCCGGTGTCGTCGCCCGCGCTGGCAGCGACCGAGGCGTGCATGGAGCCCCGGGCGCTGGTGGAGGCGGCGGACGCGGCGGACCGGGTCACGGTGGACCGTGCCCATCTGCTGGCCGGGCTCGCCGAGTTCACCGAGGTACGGGCGGTGGAGCCCGCGGCGGGGCCGTTCGTCCTGATCGGGCTTGACCGGGCGGCGGAGGTCAGGGAGCGGCTGCGCTCACTGGGGTTCGCCGCGCGGCGCGGGGACACGTTTCCCGGTCTCGGCGCCGGGTGGCTGCGGCTCGCGGTGCGGGACCGGGCGACGACCAACCGGTTCCTCCAGGCGCTCGACCAGGCGCTCCAGGGGCTGCCCGCGCGGTGACGGGCGGACAGGCAGACGATCGGGGAGCGGTGCTCCGTCACATGAGCACCGCTCCCCCTTCTTCGGCGAGACCCCCCTCGGCCGTTTTTTCGCCGGATGCCCGGTCAGGCCGGGTCAGCCCCGGTCGGCCCCGCGGGCGCGCTTGCGTGCCAGGACCGTGACTCCGGCGCCCGCAGCCAGCAGCAGGGCCGCGCCGCCCGCGATGTACGGCGTCGTCGAACTGCTGCCGGTCTCCGCGAGGTTGTCCTTCGCGCCGCTCCGGGCGGCGTCGGTCCCGGACTGGGCCTTCACACCGCTGTCGCCCTTGTCGGCGGCGCTGCCCTTGTCGCTGACGTCGGTGCCAGTGGCGCCCTGGTCGCCGGTGGCGGTACCCGCGGTGCCCTTGTCACCGGCGCCGGTGCTCGTGCCCGTGGTGCCCTGGTCGGCCGAGCCGCCCGTGTCCGTACCGCTGCCGTCCGAACCGCCCTGTTCCGTACCGCCGTTCGTACCCGCGTCGCTCCCGGTGTCGCTCCCGGTATCCCGGTCGTGCCGGCTCCTCGGCGTCTCGCAGGTCGCCTCGGCCAGCGTCACCTCGCCCTTCACACGGGCCACGTTGAGGTCGAGCGGCTTCACGTACACCCCGAGCCGCAACGCCGTGGCGGCGGCCGTCCGGGACGTGGTGGCGGTCTTCGACAGATCAAGGGTCACCACACCCACCCCGGGCACCGCCACCCGCGTCGTGCCGCCCGCGGAGAGCCTGACCCGCTTGCCGAGCACCGACACATGCCCCAGCACGTTCGACTCGGCGACCGGCCTCTTCCCGGCCTCGCAGTACGCCTTCGATGTGGCCTTCTCGACCTCGATCAGCGAGAGCAGCGGCAGCCCCGGCACATGCACCCTGGCCTTCACCAGGTTGCTGTAGCCCCGCGCCCTGTGCCGGTCGGCGGTCGCCTCGGCCGTGGCCACGTCGGCGCGCAGCACCCTGACCTCCCTCCCCCGCTCCACCCCGTCGAGCCGCACGCTGAGCGCGGTCTTCTCGGCGCTCGCGGGCGCCTGCACCTCGTTGAGCGTGGCGTTGAGCGGTACATGGGCCGAGTGGTGCAGGAGCGAGACTTCCAGCGCCGTGCGGAGCACGACCGCGCTCGCCTTTCCGCCGTCGTGGTGCCGGGTGGCCGGGGCCGTCGCGGTGTTCGCCTGGGCGGGGACGGCGGCCAGCAGGGCGACGGGACCGGCAACGGCCGCCAGGGCGGCCAAGCGGAAGGTGTTGCTGTTCAAAATGGTGGAACCCCCACAAGAGACATGGAGCCACCGGCGTCGTCAATGGGGGACATCGCGAACGCTGGCGGCCTCGACTCCGTGAATCTTTACGTACAGAGGGTGAACTGACAGATACCTGGCGTCAGTTCACCCCAAAGGGGGGTTTGCGCTCGTTCATTCGATTTTTTCGGTACGTACGTTCCTCGCGCTCACCTGTTTCGCGGAGCGCGAGCGGCGCGGTGGGCCACCGCGCCGGAGTGCACGCAAAGGTGGCCTAACGAGGCATCATCACACTCGGTCACTCCCGGTCAACACAGAGATACGGAGCGAGGTCAGCCGACCACGCGTCCGTTCAGCACCACATGGCGGGGATCCGCCAGCACCCGTACGTCCGCCCGCGGATCCTCGTCGTACACCACCAGGTCCGCGGGCGCGCCCTCCTCCAGCGCAGGCCTGCCCAGCCACCGCCTGGCCCCCCAGGCGGTCGCGGAGAGGGCGTCGAGGGGCGGGATGCCCGCCTTCACGAGTTCGGCGACCTCGGCGGCCACCAGGCCGTGGGCCAGCGAGCCGCCCGCGTCGGTGCCGACGAAGACGGGGATGCCCGCGTCGTACGCCGAGCGCACGGTGTCGTAGCGGCCCTCGTACAGGCGGCGCATATGGGCCGACCACTGGGGGAACTTTGCCTCGCCGCCCGCCGCCAGGTCCGGGAAGGTGGCGATGTTGACCAGGGTCGGAACGATGGCGACACCGCGCTCGGCGAAGAGCGGGATGGTGTCCTCGGTCAGCCCGGTGGCGTGTTCGATGCAGTCGATCCCGGCCTCCACCAGATCCCGCAGAGCGGCCTCGGCGAAGCAGTGCGCGGTGACCCTCGCCCCCAGCCGGTGCGCCTCGGCGATGGCGGCCTCCACCTCGCCGCGCGGCCAGCAGGCCGTGAGGTCCCCGGCCTCCCGGTCGATCCAGTCACCCACCAGTTTCACCCAGCCGTCGCCCCTGCGGGCCTCCTGGGCGACATAGGCGACCAGATCGCCGGGCTCGATCTCGTGGGCGAAGTTACGGATGTAGCGACGGGTCCTGGCGATGTGGCGGCCCGCCCTGATGATCTTCGGCAGGTCCTCGCGGTCGTCGATCCACCGGGTGTCCGCGGGCGAACCGGCGTCCCGGATGAGCAGCGTGCCGGCCTCCCGGTCGGTCAGGGCCTGCTTCTCGCTGGTCGCCTCGTCCACCGCGCCGTGGTGGTCGAGGCCGACATGACAGTGGGCGTCGACCAGACCGGGCAGCGCCCAGCCGGTCACGGACGGCGCGTCGTCGGCGCCGGGCGGACGCTCGAAGGTGATCCGCCCGCCGACGGCCCAGAGCTCGTCCCTGATGTCGTCGGGGCCGACGAGCACCCGCCCCTTCACCCGCAGCACCGGCGCGGTGCGCGCCACCTCGTGATCGCTCATGAACAGCACTGTACGAGGCGGTGTCGGGATCCTGGAAGGGGCGCCGAAACGGATACCGGAGGAGGCTGCCCGCAATTCCGTTCCGAAAACCTGGAACAGCGGCAATCGACCATTCACAATAAATGCGCGGAGTCGGTTTACCGAGAGCAGTTGCCCGCATTCTTTTGCCCGCTTTCCCTATACCTAAACGCACCGGTTTCAAGAAGATCCATGACCGGATGGATGGGGATGTTCCGGACGCATGACGAGAGAGTTACAACCCTGTGACCAGATCCACAGCAGATCCTTTATGCCGGATAGATTCACCGCATACAAGACATATTTCGGCCGATTCGCGCGAGAGTGCGCGCCCGCGTGATAACACAGCGGGCCCGCCCGGAGAACCCCCGATGCCGATGCGATTTCGGTATCCACTCGGTAAATTTAATTCCCATGACCGCCGCGCCAGCAGACATTGCACGTACCCGAAGCGAATTCCCCGGAATCGACACCCCGCGAGTGGAGGACGGAGCCGCGATCTGGCGTATCGCCCGCGACTCCGAGGTCCTGGACCTCAACTCCTCGTACAGCTATCTGCTGTGGTGCCGTGACTTCGCGGCGACCTCCGTGGTCGCCCGGGACGAGCGCGGCCGGCCGGTCGGCTTCGTAACGGGCTACCTCCGCCCCGACCGGCCCCGGACGCTCGTCGTCTGGCAGGTGGCCGTCGACCGCGGCCGGCGCGGGAAGGGCCTCGCCGCCGCCCTGCTGGACGCGCTGGCCGCGCGGGTGGCCGCCGACCGGGGCCTGATCTCGGTCGAGACGACCGTCACCCCGGACAACACCCCGTCCGACCGGCTGTTCACCTCCTTCGCGCGGCGTCATGACGTACCGCTGGAGCGCGAGGTGCTCTTCGACGGCGCGCTGTTCCCGGAGGGCCCCGGGGAAGCGCATCTTCCGGAGGTCCTCTACCGCATCGGGCCCTTCCCCGCCTGAAAGCACCGCCCGCCTGTCACACCCCCTCGATCAGGAGATCCGCTGTGACCATCACCCCGCCCGCCCTGAGTGTCTTCGAGACCCTGGAGTCGGAGGTACGGAGCTACTGCCGCGGCTGGCCCGCCGTCTTCGACCGCGCCCAGGGCGCGACACTCACCGACGAGGACGGCCACACCTACCTCGACTTCTTCGCCGGCGCAGGCTCCCTCAACTACGGCCACAACAACCCGGTGCTGAAACGCGCGCTGATCGACTACATCGAGCGCGACGGCATCACCCACGGCCTGGACATGGCCACCACCGCCAAGCGCGCGTTCCTGGAGACCTTCGAGAACGTGATCCTGCGGCCGCGCGACCTCCCGTACAAGGTGATGTTCCCGGGACCGACCGGCACCAACGCCGTCGAGTCGGCGCTGAAGCTGGCCCGCAAGGTCAAGGGCCGCGAGTCCGTCGTCTCGTTCACCAATGCCTTCCACGGCATGTCACTGGGCTCGCTCGCCGTGACTGGCAACGCGTTCAAGCGGGCGGGCGCCGGTGTCCCGCTGGTGCACGGCACGCCGATGCCGTTCGACAACTACTTCGACGGCCAGGTGCCCGACTTCATCTGGTTCGAGCGGCTCCTGGAGGACCGGGGCTCCGGGCTCAACAAGCCCGCGGCAGTGATCGTGGAGACGGTCCAGGGCGAGGGCGGCATCAATGTGGCCCGCGCCGAGTGGCTGCGCGCGCTCCAGGACCTGTGCCACCGGCAGGACATGCTGCTGATCGTCGATGACATCCAGATGGGCTGCGGGCGTACGGGCGGCTTCTTCTCCTTCGAGGAGTCCGGCATCACGCCGGACATCGTCACCCTGTCGAAGTCCATCAGCGGCTACGGCCTGCCCATGGCGCTCTGCCTGTTCAAGGCGGAGCTGGACATCTGGGAGCCCGGCGAGCACAACGGCACCTTCCGGGGCAACAACCCGGCGTTCGTCACCGCGGCGGCCGCGCTGGACGCCTACTGGGCGGACGGCCAGATGGAGAAGCAGACCCTGGCGCGCGGCGAGCAGGCCGAGCGGGCGCTGCTGGCGATCGTCGAGGAGAACCCGCGGGCCGGCGGGCGGTTCCGGGGGCGTGGCCTGGTCCGGGGCCTGGAGTTCGCCGACCCGGCACGCGCGACCGCCGTCTGCCGCCGGGCGTTCGAGCTGGGGCTCCTGCTGGAGACCTCGGGCCCGCGGAGCGAGGTCGTCAAGCTGCTGCCGCCGCTGACCATCACCCCGGACGAGCTGGACGAGGGCCTGCGCACGCTGTCCCGCTGCGTCCAGGAGACCGCCTGACGGACGCGTACGAGAACAGCACAGGCACACCAGAGCAGGACCGAAGAGAAAGGCACCGACCCGCTGTGATCGTCCGATCATTCAGTGACATCGAGAACACCGACCGGCACGTGAGGTCCGCCTCCGGCACCTGGGAGAGCAAGCGCATCGTGCTCGCCAGGGAGAAGGCGGGCTTCTCGCTCCACGAGACCGTGCTGTACGCGGGCACGGAGACGTCGATGTGGTACGCGCACCACATCGAGGCAGTGCTCTGCACCGAGGGCGAGGCGGAGCTCACCAACGACGAGACCGGCGAGACGCACTGGATCTCCCCGGGCACGATGTACCTGCTGGACGGGCATGAGCACCACACGCTGCGGCCCAAGACCGACTTCCGCTGCGTCTGCGTGTTCAACCCGCCGGTCACCGGGCGGGAGGACCACGACGAGAACGGCGTCTATCCCCTGTTGACCGAGGAGGGCTGAACCATGACCACCGATGTACGCGTCGATCCGTACCCCTCGCGCGGCGCCGCCGAGCTGGCCACGCCCCGTCAGGACCCGGTCATCTGGTCCGCACCCGGCGCACCGGGACCGGTCACCGCGAAGGACCTCCAGGGGTACGAGCGGGACGGTTTCCTCACCGTCGACCGGCTCATCGCGCCCGACGAGGTGGCGGTGTACCTCGCCGAACTGGACCGGCTGATCGCCGATCCGGCGGTGCGCGCCGACGAGCGCTCGGTCATCGAGCCGGCATCGCGGAAGGTACGGTCCGTCTTCGAGGTCCACCGGATCAGCGAGGTCTTCGCCGGGCTGGTCAGCGACGAACGCGTGGTGGGCCGAGCCCGCCAGATCCTCGGTTCGGACGTGTACGTCCACCAGTCGCGGATCAACGTCAAGCCCGGCTTCGGGGCCTCCGGTTTCTACTGGCACTCGGACTTCGAGACCTGGCACGCCGAGGACGGCCTGCCGGCCATGCGTGCCGTGTCCGTCTCGATCGCGCTGACCGAGAACCACGACACCAATGGCGGGCTGATGATCATGCCGGGCTCGCACCGGACGTTCCTCGGCTGCGCGGGCGCCACACCGGAGGACAACTACAAGCAGTCCCTGCGGATGCAGGACGCGGGCACCCCGTCCGACGAGGCGCTGACGAGGCTGGCCGACCGGCACGGCATCAGGCTCTTCACGGGCGCGGCCGGCTCGGCGACCTGGTTCGACTGCAACTGCATGCACGGTTCGGGGGACAACATCACCCCGTATCCGCGCAGCAACGTCTTCATCGTGTTCAACAGCGTGGAGAACGCGGCCCAGGAACCCTTCGCAGCACCGGTCCGCCGCCCCGAGTTCATCGGGGCCCGCGACTTCACCCCGGTGAGGTAGGCACGGCCGGAGCCGGGGCCGGTACGGCACGGACCGGCCCCGGCTCCGGGGTTTGCTCGTTTCCGCAGGTCAGGTGCGCTGTCAGTGCGCGGTGTTAGCCTCCCTTCCATGAACTCGCGAGGCCTTGCCGAGCTCGCCCATCTGCGTCGGGCGAGGGATCTGATCGACCGGGAGTACGCGTGCCCGCTCGACGTTCCGACGATGGCCCGGCACGCCCTGATGTCCCCGGGCCACTTCTCCCGGCGGTTCCGGGCGGCGTACGGCGAGACGCCGTACAACTACCTCATGACCCGCCGGATAGAGCGGGCGATGGCGCTGCTGCGCGGGGGTGCGAGCGTGACCGACGCATGCATGGCGGTCGGCTGTACCTCGCTCGGCTCCTTCAGCTCACGCTTCACCGAGATCCTGGGGGAGACGCCGAGCGCGTACCGCGGCAGGGAGCATCACGCGGTGGCGGCGATGCCCTCGTGCATCGCCAGGGAGCACACCCGCCCGGCCCGTCGCATACCGAGCAGGATCGAAGAAGCGGACCGGGTGCCGGGCCTCTAGCGTTGGCCTCATGACCATCACACTCCAGTACTGCCACATCACCGTCAACGACGTGGACGAGTCGGTCGCCTTCTACCGGGACGCGCTCGGCCTCGACGTACGCAACGACGTCTCATCGGGCGAATTCCGCTGGGTCACGCTCGGTTCCGCGGACCGGTCCGGCCCCGAGATCGTCCTCTCGCAGCCGCACGCCGGCCGGTCCAGGGCTGATGGCGACGCCATGCAGGAGCTGCTCGTCAAAGGCGCCCTGCCCATGGTCGTCTTCGCCACGGACGACCTCGGCGCGGCGTTCGAGAAGGTGCTGGCGTCCGGCGCCGAGGTGCTCCAGGAGCCCATGGACCAGCCCTGGGGGCCGCGGGACTGCGCGTTCCGCGACCCCTCGGGGAACATGGTGCGGCTCTCCCAGGCAGCGAAGGGCTAGCCGGCCAGTACGTCCAGCGCCCTGTCCACGTCGGCTTCGGTGTTGTACAGGTGGAAGGCCGCCCGCAGATTTCCGGCCCGGTTCGACACGATCACCCCGGCCCGGGCCAGTTCCGGCTCCCGGTCGCCGAGGCCGGGCACGGCGACGACCGCGGTGCCGCTGGGGACCGCCTCGTGGCCGAGCCCGGCCAGTCCCGCCCTGAAGCGGGCAGCGAGCCCGGTGACATGGGTGTGGATGGTGTCGACACCGGCCTCGTTCAGCAGGGCAAGGGAGTGCTCGGCCCCGTAGTACGAGAGGGACGCCGGCGGCGCGTCGAAGCGGCGGGCGTCCCGGGCCAGTTGGGCGGGCGGCCCGTAGATGCTGTCCCAGGGCTCCTCGGCCGCCACCCAGGCCGCGAACACCGGCGGCAGGCTCTCCTGCGCCTCCTCGGTGACGGTGAGGAACGACGTGCCCCGGGGGCAGAGCAGGAATTTGAAGCCGCCGGTCACGGTGTAGTCGTACGCCCCCGCGTCCAGCGGCAGCCAGCCCGCGGACTGGGTGGCGTCGAGCAGCGTCCGGGCGCCGTGCGCCGCCGCCGCGGCCCGTACGGCGTCCAGGTCGGCGATCCTGCCGTCGGAGGACTGTACTGAGGAGAAGGCGACCAGCGCCGTACCGGGCCGTACCGCTTCGGCGAGCGCGTCCAGCGGGGCATAGCGGACCTTGAGGTCGCCGCGGACCGCGAACGGGCTGATGACCGAGCTGAACTCGCCCTCGGGGGCGAGGACCTCGGCCCCCGCGGGCAGCGAGGCGGCGATCAGCCCGACATGCACGGACACGGAACTGCCGGTGGCCACCCGGTCGGCGCCGACACCGGCGATCCGGGCGAATCCGGCCCTGACCCGGTCGACGACCGCGAAGTCGCCCGACCCGGCCCCACTCCCGGTGGCGTTCTGCTCGGCGAGCGCTGTCACCGCCGCGAGGGCGCGGCGGGGCAGCAGCCCGCAACGGGAGGTGTTGAGATACGTGTTCTCCGGCATGAACTCGGCGTCCGCGATGCGGCTGAGCGAAGAGATCTCCATGCACCCAGCCTGGGGCCCCCTCAACCCATAGTCAATCACCGGGAGTTCAGGAGATTCCCCAAGCGTCGCTTATCGGTGCAGGTCGGCGAGGGTTACGCGGGATTGCCGGTCTGCGGAACCTCGCAGGTGCCGTCGGCGTCGCACGCGGCGGCGTCCCCGCCGACCGCGGTCAGCGGGCGGTCCTTCCATGCCTGCTCCAGGGCCTTGGCGAACACCTCGGACGGCTGGCCGCCGGAGATCCCGTACCTCCGGTCGAGCACGAAGAACGGCACGGCGTTCGCGCCCAGCTCGGCCGCCTCGCGCTCATCGGCCCGTACGTCGTCCGCGTACGCCTGCGGATCGGCCAGGACGGCCCGCGCCTCCTCTGCGTCGAGCCCGGCCTCGACGGCCATCGCGACCAGCACATCCGTCTCGAAGACGGACCGCTCCTCGGCGAAGTGCGCCCGGAAGGCGATGCCGAGCAGCTCGTCCTGCCGGCCGCGGGCCTTGGCCAGGTGCAGCAGCCGGTGGACGTCGAAGGTGTTGCCGTGGGCGCGCCCCTCGCTGAGATAGCCGAGCCCCTCGGCCCGCGCGTTGGCCGCGACATTGGCCTCCATGCCGAGGGCCTCCTCGCGGGTGCGCCCGTACTTCTTCGCCAGCATGTCGATCACCGGCGCGGTCTCCCCCTTGGCCCATCCCGGGTCGAGCTCGAAGGAGCGGTGCACCACCTCGACCTCGTCGCGGTGGGCGAATTCCGCCAGGCCCTTCTCGAAGCGGGCCTTGCCGATGTAGCACCACGGGCAGGCGATGTCCGACCAGATCTCGACGCGCATGTCTCTCGTTGTCTCCAGCTCTGCTCACAGCGGCCGTACCGCGCGGAGGACGCCCCTCCGCGCCCGTTCAACGTTCAACGGGGTTCGGTGATTCCCTCCGGGATGTCAGGTGCCGTCGCGCAGGTCGCCGAGGCCGACCGGTAGGTAGGTGATGTGGTCGAACGACGCCGCGCAGCCCTCCCCTCTCGGTGACTGGACGAGGAAGCCGGCCAGGGCCGCGGCCCGCTCGCGTGCCGTGCCGAGGGTGAAGGCGCGGACGAAGGTCCACTTCTCGCCGTCGGCCGAGGCGTGGAAGGCGAACGCTCGGCCGGTACGGCTCAGCC
>DATCWZ010000132.1:0-4984 GCA_036566065.1 Streptomyces sp.
CGAACCGGTCCGTGAGGTTACCCTGAGCGGGCTTTTCACCGGGCCCGGACGGCCGCTGATCGTGTACCACCTGATGTACGGGAAGGCGCGGACCGAGCCGTGCCCGATGTGCACCCTGTGGATCGACGGCTTCAACGGCGCAGCCCGCCACGTCACCCGTAACGCCGACTTCGCGATCGCCGCGGCCGCCGGTCTCCCCGCCCTGCGCGGGCACGCCCGCAGTCGGGGCTGGGACAGGCTGCGGCTGCTGAGCTGCGGAGACAGCACGTTCAAGTACGACCTGGGCAGCGAGGACGAGGACGGCGAGCAGGACTCCGCCGTCTCCGTCTTCACCCGGGACGACGACGGCACCGTACGCCACCGCTACACCACCCGCCCCCGCATGGCCGACGACATCGACCAGCGCGGCATCGACCTGCTGTCCCCCGTGTGGCACCTCCTCGACCTCACCCCGCAGGGCCGCGGCGACTGGTTCCCGGACCTCGGTTACTGAGTGCCGTCACCGACCGGCGCGCGATGAGTTTGCCCCGCGGCGCCGGTCATTCCCGTGTGGATGCCATGACCCCGCGCGTACTCGTCATCACCGGCCGCGTCACCCCGGCCGATGTGCCGGGGCTCTGCGCCCGGATCGAAGCACTGCTGTACGACGCCGTGCGGGCGGGCGCTCCGGCCGCCCCGGTGGAGTGCGATGTGGGCGGTGTCGTACGTCCCGGTCTGGCCCTCGTCGAGGCGCTCGCCCGGCTGGCACTCGCCGCCAGCCGCGCCGGGGCCGGCGAACTGCGACTGCGCAACGCCCCCGCCGGACTCCGGGACCTGCTGGACCTGGTCGGGCTGGCCGACGCGATCACGCCTCCCCGGCCGCGTCCAGGTGGTCCGGGAAGCCGAACAGCGGGAACCAGCGCGGGGTGTCCAGGAAGCAGTGCAGCCCGGTGATGGAACCCCGCGAGATGTCGATGACCTGCACGGCCCAGGGTATGAACCCCGGCCCGTCCGGATCGGGCTTGTAGTGCGCGAACGCCGGGGTCCCGTTCGCCTCGGCCGGCAGCAGCCGGGAGCCCGCGCAGCCCGCGCCGGTGGTGACCATGAAGCCCGTGATGTCGGCGTGCCCCCGCAGCCACAGGGCGAAAGGCGGCATGGTCATCACGGCGTCCTCATGCAGCAGCGCGGTCAGCGCCGCCATGTCGTACCCCTCGAACGCCGCCACATAGCGCTCCAGGAGCTCGCGCTGCTCCTCGTCGAGCGGATTCGCCGTGTCCGGAGCGAGGTCGTCCGACTCGGAGAGCGTCGCCCTGGCCCGCTGCAGGGCGCTGTTGACCGAGGCGACCGTCGTATCGAGCAACTCGGCCACCTCGCTCGCCCGCCAGGACAGGACCTCGCGCAGGATCAGCACGGCCCGCTGCCGGGGCGGCAGATGCTGGAGCGCCGCGAGGAACGCGAGGCGCACCGACTCGCGGGCCACCGCCGCCTCCGCCGGGTCGGCGGCGGACGGCAGGACACGGCCGTCCGGCATCGGCTCCAGCCAGGTGTTCTCCGGCAGCGGGCTGAGCGTCGCCTGGGCCAGCGGTGTCGGCCCGGACAGATCAACCGGCCTGGCGCGCTTCTTCCCCGCGCTCAGCATGTCGAGGCAGACGTTGGTCGCGATCCGGTACAGCCAGGAGCGCAGCGATGAGCGGCCCTCGAACTTATCGAAGCTCCGCCAGGCCCGGACCATCGTGTCCTGGACCGCGTCCTCCGCCTCGAAGGCCGAACCGAGCATCCGGTAGCAGTACCCCGTCAGCTCGGTCCGGTGGTCCTCCAGGCGGCTGTAGGCGTCCGTCCTGTCCGCCGACGCCGTCAGATCGCTCATCGCTCCGCCCCTGTCGCGCTGTGACTCGGCTCACTGGCAATCGGAAAGCTACCCGAGGCCACTGACAATCGGGCGGGACGTGCGAAAAGCCGCTGGTCAGGTGCCCGGCTTACGTCCGTAGACGTAGACGTCGTCGCCCTTCTTCAGCAGCTTCCAGTATGACTTCGCGTCCGCGGGACGCATGTTGACGCAGCCGCCGGATCCGGGCGGGTTGTACATCGACTTGGTCACCGAATGGAACGCCTGGCCGCCGTCGAAGAACTGCGAGTAAGGCATCCACACCTTGTAGATCGTCGACCAGTGATTGCGGTGCCGCCAGTAGATCTTCGAGTGCCCGGTTCGGGTCTCGGCGCCGTTGCGTCCTGTCCGTACCGGCACGGGACCGTACTTCAGCTTCGAGCCGTCCTGGATCCAGCTCAGTTGCCTGGTCAGGTCCACGCAGGCGATACGGCCCTTGTTCGTGGGGCACTTCTTCGCCTTGTTGGGGTTCTTGCCCGCCGCCTTCTGGGCGTTGATGGTTTTCATGGTGCGCCAGGTGATCGGTCCCGCGTATCCGATCGTCGGTGTGATGCCGTGGGTCTTCTGGAACTTCTGGGTGGCCTTGCAGTCGGCTGTCGACTGCCTGCCGTCGACGGGCCGCTTCAGGAACTTCTCCACCTGCTTCTGGTACGGCCCGGTGGACATCGTGCAGGACGACGCGGCCTGGGCGGGTGCCCCGGCGCTCAGGACGAGCGCAGGGGCGGCCATCAGCCCGGCGACCGACAGCGCGAGCCCGCGCCGGGCTCGTACGCCGCCGCGTACTTTCCGTAGGGTTTCGGTGATGGTGCCGGTGACTTCGACTCGCATGTACGCCACTCCCCTTCGCGCGCAGTGCGGGTGTTCCCGACTGTTGGACACCCGTGGGGGAGCGGCGGTTGCACGGGGCCGTGTCTCAGTTGTGCCCGGCTGCCGCCGCGGGCATCCCGCGCCGCCCGGTCCGGGCCGCGCGGGTCCCGTACAGGGTGATCGATACGACGCCGAGGACGGCCAGGACGCCCAGGGCGACGGTCGCCGACCAGCCGCCCGCGTGGAAGGCGACGGCGCCGAGCGTGCTGCCCGCGCTGCAGCCCAGGTAGTACATCGTCTGGTACAGCGCCGACGCCTGGGCGCGGCCGGTCTTCGCCGTATGGCTCACCGCCGCCGAGGCGACCGCGTGCCCGGCGAAGAAGCCCGACGTGATCAGGACAAGTCCGAGCAGTACGAAGGCCAGTTGGTCCGCCAGTGAGAGCAGCAGACCGGCGGCAGTGGTGGAGGCGGCGAGGTACAGCGCGCCCCGGCGGCCCAGCTTGGCGACCAGCCTGCCGGCCGCCGCCGAGGAGACCGTACCGACCGTGTAGACGAGGAAGACGGAGCCCGCGATGCCCTGCGGGAGGCCGAACGGCTCCGCGACGAGCCGGTAGCCGATCACTGTGTACACCGCGCCGAACACCACCATGAACAGCGCGCCGATCGCGAACAGCCGGCGCAGCAGCGGGTCGGCGAGATGGCCGCCGACCGCCCCGGCCAGGGTCCGGGGGCGCAGCGCGACGGGCGTGAAGTGCCGGGCTGCGGGGATCATGAGGTGGTAGACGACGGCGCAGACGACGGCCAGCACCCCGACCGCGCCGAGCGCCGCACGCCAGCCCCACCACTGGGCCACCCAGCCGGTGAGGATGCGGCCGCTCATGCCGCCGATGCTGTTGCCCGCCACGAACAGTCCGACCGCGGCTACCAGCGCCTTCGGCCGTACCTCCTCGGCCAGATACGCCATCGCGGAGGCGGGCAGTCCGGCGAGTGCCGCGCCCTGGACGGCGCGCAGGGCGATCAGCCAGCCCAGTGACGGGGCGAACGGCGCCAGCAGCCCGACCGGTACGGCGACGGCCAGCGAGGCGGTCATCATCCGGCGGCGCCCGAACCGCTCCGACAGCGCGCTCAGCGGCAGTACGCACAGGGCGAGCGCCCCGGTCGCCGCGGAGACCGTCCAGCTCGCCTGCCCCGCCGTGACGTTGAAGGACGCGGAGACGGCGGGCAGCAGCGCCTGGGTGGAGTAGAGGAGGGCGAAGGTCGCGACACCGGCGGCGAAGAGCGCGAAGCTCATCCGGCGGTAGCCGGGACGGCCGGGCTCCAGACGGTCCTGGACGGGGGGAACGGCGGTGGCGGCTGATGTCTGAGCTGAGGCGTCCGGTGTGCCGATGGACGCCCCGGTACTGGCAGGAGGCATACCCCGAACGTAGATCCCGGCGATTCATGCGTCCAATGCATGAATCGTCCATAATCGTTCCCATGGTGCATCAACGCAGCTCACAGCCCCGGCTGTCGCCCGGCGGGTCCGAAGAAGACATCCGGGCGATCCTCGCGCCCCGGCTCGCCTACTTCGAGGCGGTGGCCCGTCATGAGCATGTGACCCGCGCCGCGCAGGAACTCGGCGTCCCGCAGTCCACCCTGTCGCGGGCCGTCGTGCGTCTCGAACAGGACCTGGGCGTCGCCCTGTTCGCCCGCAGGGGCCGCACCGTCTCGCTCACCCCGGCGGGCCGCACCTTCCTCGCCTCGGCCCAGCGGGCGCTGACCGAGGTGGAGAAGGCCGCCGACTCGGTACGGGCCGATGCCGACCCGGCGGCGGGCAGAGTCGCCTTCGGCTTCCTGCACACTATGGGCTCCGAGACCGTGCCGGCGCTTATCCGGGCATTCCGGGCGGACCATCCGCGGGTCCGCTTCCAGCTCGTGCAGAACTATGGCGAGGCGATGATCGAGCGCCTCCGGGCCGGGGGCCTCGACCTCTGCCTCACCTCACCCGTCCCCGACGCGCCGGATCTGGTGGCCCGCCGGCTGGACGAGCAGCGGCTGCGGCTCGTGGTCCCCGAGGACCACCGGCTGGCCGGGCGCAGACGTGTCCGGCTCGCGGAGGCGGCCGACGAAACGTTCGTCACGCTCGAACCGGGGTACGGGCTGCGGAGGATCACCGACGACCTGTGTACGGAGGCCGGGTTCACCCCGCGCGTCGCGTTCGAGGGCGAAGAGGCGGAGACCCTGCGCGGCCTGGTCGCGGCGGGTCTCGGTGTGGCCCTGCTGCCGCCGCCCGCGGTGGCCCGCCCGGGAGTGACCGAGCTGACGGTGACGGCG
>DATCWZ010000130.1:0-3532 GCA_036566065.1 Streptomyces sp.
TGAACCGGTCCCCTTCCCGCTCGAAGTCGCCGCTCAAGTCCCTGCTCTTGAAGGTGATCGTGGAGTAGCGCGCGGCGTCGAAGAAGTCGGGGCTCTTGAGATGGGTGTCGCGGTCGGCCATCCCGGTATCGATGCTCGCCACCTGCATCGTCACCTCCACGCAGCATCCCTCCGGATGCTCCTCGTCGGCGGTCAGGGTGGCCTGGACGTCCTTGAACCGCCCCCGCACGGTTGTCATCATCATGTGCTTGACCGCGAACTCCACACTCGAGTGGGCGGAATCCAGTCGCCAGGTGGACGTGCCGGTCTGTGTCGCGCTGCTGCCCATGGGGCCTCCTGTGGTCGGGTGCGGACTAGGATGCGGCGCGGCGACAGTCGGCACGGTGAGCCCGGTCACCGGTGAGGGAACGGCGATGGGCCCCTTTCCCTGGTAGTGTCCGGTTTTTGACTTGGTACAAACCCCGGCAGGGAAAGAGGTAGACGGGGTACGACGTGCTGGCCGCTGAGGATGGGACTGAGGCGGTGACGCGCCCGACTGGCCACACCGGGACGACCCGCCTCGTAGACCGAACCGCTACCTCTGGCCTAGTGCTCCTGCGGCGATCACCTCTTCGACCGACAGGAGAAGCGAGTCGGCGGTGAAGTCTTCGGCCAAGGTGGGCACATCCGGCGGCAACGACGCCGGCACGGTGTTCCCGATGTGCAGCACCGGCAGACCGGGACGCTGCCGGCGCACCTCGTGAATCAAATCGCCAGGGTCGATTCCGGTCCCGAAGGTGTTGAGCACCAGAAGTTCGATGCCATCCAATCCGGCACACAGCTCTCGGGCCGCCCTCCCGTCGTAGGCCTGGAACACGGCGTATCCACTCATGCGGAGCAGCCCGGTCACCGATTGCAGCAACTGGTTGTAATCGCAAATGACGATGCGTCGCCCTTTACTGGACGCGGGGCGTTGCGGCGGCGGCACTGTGGGACCTTAGTCCGGCGGACACGGCCGGCCTCGGCAGGGGAGGGAGAACTCCTAGCTGCAATCTACCCCCTGAAACCCCGGTTAGATAGCAGGGCCCTCCCTCTGGAACTTGTTACAGTCAAAACCGGACACTACCCCCTTCCCTTTTCCCCCTTCCCCTCTGCTATGTACCGACATGCCCATCCATCCGGGTCGTGCCGGGTTCGCCGTTCTCGCGGCGACCCTCTGGGCGGGGTGTGGCGGCGGGGGCGGCCATGGGTCGGACTACGTCACCCCGCTCAACCCCAACCAGGCCCCCCTCGTCACCGTCCGCCAGCTGCTCCAGGCCGACAGCCTGATCGGCCGGCGGGTGCGGGTGGTGGGCACCTGCGCCCTGGCCGGCGCGGGCCCCTCCACCGGCGCCTGGGTCCTCCAGGACGGCGGCTTCAGCATCGAGGTCCGCGGCCTGGTTCCCCAGTCCTGCTTCCAGCGTGAAGGAGAGGGGCAGCAGCTGTCGATTTTCGCCCAGGTGGAACCGAAGGGGGCGGGAAGTCAGGAGCGGCTGCTGTTGCGGTTGCCGGAGTGAGCAGGGGCGCGAAGGCGCAGGGGCGCCCTCTCCCTACTGCCCGCTCGCCGGACTGGCCTGCTTCTTCACCACCTGCCCCCCCGTCACCCGCTTCACCACCCGCCCCTGTGGAATCTGGTCCGTCGCATTGGCCATCTCGTTGATGATCGCCAGCTCGGTGATCGGGATGGTGGACGGGTACTGCTGGTTGAACTCGTTCAGCGTCATTGCCCGCGACAGCCGGACCAGCTCGACCTTGTTCGGCTTCACGTTCATCGCGTCCTGGTTCCTGAGCTGGCCGAAGGAGCGGATCGCTTCCTTGATCGCGTTCTCGTGGCTGCCGAACTGCTGCGTGCCGGCGTAGCCCAGGATCCCATAGGTCTGCCCGCCGTACGCGATGAACGAGACGATGCCCTCGATGGCCCCCTGCTCGGTCTGGGCCTGGAAGTAGCTCGTCGCCGCCTCGTTGCCGTTGATGCTCTGGGTGGATCCGTCACCCGCCTGGATCCCCTGCTGGCTCAGGAACTGGCTCGCGGCCTCCCGGGGCGTGGACTTCCCCGCCAGGCCAAGCTGGATGATCGCGTCCTGGTTGGGGCTCGCCGCGACCACCGCGGCGGGAGTGTTCTGCGTCTGCCACCCCTCCGGAAAGGTTATCTGGAACCGCATCCCGGGATGGTAGAACGTGGTCCCCTCGAAGAACCCCTGCCGCGGGTCGGCTCCGTAGACGAGCCCGTTGATGTGCTGCAGGAACCCGTCCCGGTTGGTGATCGTGTTGTCCAGGCTGCGCGAGAGGGTGTCGAGCCGGGCCTGCGTCGCGGTCACCCGGTTCCCCGGATCGGGGTGGGTCGAGAGCCACTCGGGCACCCGCCCGCCGCCCGCCTCGGCGCTCACCCGTTCCAGCGTGACGAAGACGTTGGCCATCTCGCGCACGTCGTAGTTCTGGTTCAGCGCGTAGCGGAAGCCCAGCTCGTCGGCCTGGCTCTCGGCGGTCCGCCCGTACTTGAGGAAGAGGAGCTGGAGACCCTGGCTCGCGACCCCGGCGAACTGGGCGATCTGGGGCGAGAACACGCTCCCGAGCCCCAGGCCGAGCTGGGCCAGCTGGGCCTTGCTCATCTGCTCCACCGAATGGCGGTGGGTGACGTGGCCGATCTCGTGCCCCATCACCGTGGCCAGCTCGGCCTCGTCGTTGATGCTGGTGAGCAGGCCCCGGGTGACGTAGATGAACCCGCCCGGCAGGGCGAAGGCGTTCACCGCGGCGTCGTCCACCACGTGGAACTCCCACGGCAGGTTGGGCCGCTCGGAGGCCTTGGCCATCTTCATGCCGATGGCGGAGACGTAGCTCTCCAGCCCGGCGTTGTCGACGTACCCCATCGTCTGGCCGACTTCCTGGGCCGCCTGCTTGCCCATCTCGATTTCCTGGCTCTCGGACACGAGGGCGATCTCGTTCTTGCCGGTGACGGGATTTCTGGCGCAGGCGAGGCCGACGGCGAGGGCGGCTCCGAGGAGGACGGTGCGGCGGGGGCGGTAGCTCATAGACGGGTCCCTGTTTTGGCGTTAGCCAGCCTGGACCCGTCGAAGCTAAATCGTTGTGGGGGAGGAAGCTGTGATCCCGGTCGCCGTCCGGGAGGGGTGCACGACCTAATGTGCTTTGCGTAAGTCGCTTAACCCGGTGTCATCCTGAGGGAGCGCAGCGACGAAGGATCTTCTCCGCCTGGCTCGAACCATTCCCGGGCAAGATCCCTCGCGTTCGCTCGGGATGACAGCGAATCGTCAACCGACATACGCAAAGCTCGTTAGGCGCCTAGTCCGTCCCTGAGGCCTGCTCCGCCCCCGCCACCTTCCGCTTGCGGAGCTCCTTGAGCCGGCCGCGGAAGTAATCCACGGTCTTCTGGAGGCCTTCCTCCAGCTGAATCCGTGGCTCCCAGCCGCCGAGCCACTCGCGGGCGCGGGTGATGTCGGGCTGGCGCTGGGTGGGATCGTCCTGGGGCAGCGGCCGGTACACCATCTTCACCTCGCCG
>DATCWZ010000312.1:0-2132 GCA_036566065.1 Streptomyces sp.
GCTGGTCGCGCTGTCGTGCGCGGTGGCGGCTCGGGCACGGGGCGGGGGTACGGGGACGGCACTCACGTACCCCACTATCCCCTACGGCCTCAGCGGGCCGGGCGCTGGCCCCGTGCCACGTCCGGGGTCCTGCCGCGCAGCCGGTTCGCCGTATGGACGGCGCGGAGCACCGCCGCGGCCTTGTTACGGCATTCGGTGTCCTCGGCGGCCGGGTCGGAGTCGGCGACGATGCCCGCTCCGGCCTGGACATACGCGGTGCCGTCCCGTAGCAGTGCGGTGCGGATGGCGATGGCGGTGTCGGAGTCGCCCGCGAAGTCCAGATAGCCGACGCAGCCGCCGTACAGCCCCCGGCGGGTCGGTTCGAGCTCCTCGATGATCTGCATGGCGCGTGGCTTGGGGGCGCCGGAGAGGGTCCCGGCGGGGAAGCACGCGGTCAGTACGTCGAACGCGCCCAGGCCGTCGGCGACCTGGCCCGTGACGGTGGAGACGATGTGCATCACATGGGAGTAGCGCTCGACGGACATGAAGTCGACGACCTCGACGCTGCCGGGGCGGCAGACGCGCCCCAGGTCGTTGCGCCCGAGGTCGACGAGCATCAGGTGTTCGGCGCGCTCCTTCGGGTCGGCGAGGAGTTCCTCGGCGAGTGCCTGGTCCTCCTGCGGGGTCGCGCCCCGGTGCCTGGTCCCGGCGATCGGGTGGACCATGGCCCGCCCTGCCTCGACCTTGACAAGGGCCTCCGGGCTGGAGCCGACGACATCGAACCCGTCGAAGCGGAAGAGATACATGTACGGCGACGGGTTGGTGGCGCGCAGCACCCGGTAGACGTCCAGCGCGCTCGCCGTGCACGGGGTCTCGAAGCGCTGGGAGGGCACGACCTGGAACGCCTCGCCGGCCCTGATGCGCTCCTTGATGTCGTCGACCGCGTCCTGGAAGGCGGCGCCGCCCCACAGCGCGGTGTACGGCGGGAGTTCGGAGGGCGGCAGCGCGGCGGGGGCGTTCTCGACGGGCCGGGACAGGTCCCTCTCCATGGCGTCGAGGCGGGCCACCGCGTCCTCGTACGCCTCGTCGACGCCGGTGTCCAGGTCGTTGTGGTTGATCGCGTTGGCGATCAGCAGGACGGTGCCGTCCCAGTGGTCCAGGACGGCGAGGTCCGAGGTGAGCAGCATGGTCAGCTCGGGCAGCCGCAGGTCGTCGCCGCCGTGCTCGCCGATCTTCTCCAGGCGGCGTACGACGTCGTAGCCGAGGTAGCCGACCATGCCGCCGGTGAACGGCGGGAGGCCCTGGTTGTCGGCCAGGTCGCGGGGGGTGTGCAGGGTCTCGACCGTGGCGCGCAGGGCCTGCAGCGGGTCGCCGCCGACGGGGACACCGACGGGCGGGGTGCCCAGCCAGTGCGCCTGTCCGTCCCGCGTGGTGAGGGTGGCGGCGCTGCGTACCCCGATGAAGGAGTAGCGGGACCAGGTGCGGCCGTTCTCCGCGGATTCGAGGAGGTAGGTGCCGGTGCGCTCGGCCGCGAGCTTGCGGTAGAGCCCGACCGGGGTGTCGCCGTCCGCGAGGAGCCTCCGGCCGACGGGGATGACACGCCGGTCGACGGCGAGTTTGCGGAAGGTCTCGAGATCCATGGCCGGGAACCTTACCGGCGCTCGGCGAGCAGGACGTCCTCGTCGAAGCAGGTGCGGGCGCCGGTGTGGCAGGCGGCACCCGTCTGGTCGACCCGCACCAGGACTGTGTCGCCGTCGCAGTCCAGGGCGACGGACTTGACCTGCTGGATGTGGCCGGAGGTGTCGCCCTTGACCCAGTACTCCTGCCTGCTGCGCGACCAGTAGGTGCAGCGGCCGGTGGTGAGGGTACGGTGCAGCGCCTCGTCGTCCATCCAGCCGAGCATCAGCACCTCGCCGGTGTCGTACTGCTGGGCGACGGCCGGGACGAGCCCGTCGGGGCCGCGCTTGAGGCGCGCGGCGACGGCCGGGTCGAGACGGCCCGCGGATGCGGGGCCGGAAGGTGCGGTGGAATCCGTGCCGGGCGGGGGCGTGCTGGTCATGCCGCCCATTGTGCCGTGCGCGCGTGGCGCTTTCCGGCACTGTCCGGTGGGCGGACCCGGCCGACGGTCGTAGGCTGACCGCATGTCGCAATTC
>DATCWZ010000088.1:0-9111 GCA_036566065.1 Streptomyces sp.
CAGCCGCTGACCGATGCACTTCGCGCGGCGGTCACCGTCGCCAACGACCAACTGGCTTCCCAAGGGCTGCGCGTGCTGGCGGCGGCATCGCGGCCCCTGGCCGAAGCCCACCCCGACCGGCACGAGGCCGAATCGGAGCTCATCTTTCTGGGGCTCGTCGGCATGCTCGACCCGCCGCGGCCGGAAGTCACCGATGCCGTCGACGCCTGCCGACGGGCCGGGATCCGCATCGTCATGGTCACCGGGGACCACCCGCTCACCGCGGAGGCGGTCGCCCGCCGCGTCGGGATCGTGCGGCAGGCCGCGCCCGCTGTTGTGACCGGCACCCGGCTGGACGCGCTCGACGACGACGGCCTGGACGGCCTGCTCGCCGACTCGGGCGAACTGCTGCTGTGCCGGGTGAGCCCCGAACACAAGATGCGGGTGGTCACCGCTCTGCAGCGGCGCGGCGAGGTCGTCGCGGTCACTGGCGACGGCGCCAATGACGCCCCGGCCCTCAAGCACGCGGACATCGGCGTCGCGATGGGGATCTCCGGGACGGATGTCGCGCGGGAAGCCGCGGTCATGGTGCTGCTGGACGACTCATTCGCCTCCATCACCACAGCCGTCCGGCTCGGCCGGTCGGTCTACCAGAACATCCGCAAGTTCCTCATCTACCTCCTCAGCCACAACATCGCCGAACTGGTCCCGATCCTGGCCGCCACTCTCGCCGGCTTCCCGCTGGTGCCGATCACGGCCGTACAAATCCTCGCGATCGACCTCGGCTCCGACGTCCTGCCCGCCCTGGCGCTCGGCGCCGAGCCACCGGAACCCGATGTCATGGACCGGCCGCCGCGCTCCCGGCGCGAACGGCTTTTCTCCACCGCAGTGATGGGACGCATCCTGTTCCTGGGTGGTATCCAAGCCCTCGGTGTGAGCGCCGTGTTCTTCTGGCACATCCACGCCTCCGGAATCCGGTACTCGGACTTCACCGAGGACGACACCGTCTACCGGGAGGCCATCACCTTGGTCCAGGCAGGCATCGTGGTCAGCCAGTTCTTCAACGCGCTGGCGGTGCGCACCGACCGGCAGAGCGTGTTGCGGATCGGGCTGTTGTCCAACCCGTGGTTGCTGGCCGCCGGCGGCTTCGGCATCGCGCTGATGGCGGCTATCAGCTACGCGCCCCCACTGCAGGCCGTCTTCAACACCGCGCCGCTGGACGCCGCCGAATGGGCGGTCCTCGCCGGTTTCGGAGCACTGCTGCTGGCAGCCGAGGAGACCCGCAAGTGGTGGCTGCGCCGCCGGCCGGCGAACTCAAAGGGAGAAGCACGATGAGAGTGATCATCGCGGGCTGCGGGCGGGTGGGGTCCACGCTCGCCGTCCAGCTCGTCACGGAGGGCCATGACGTACGGCTCATCGACCGCCGGTCCAGGTCCCGCAGGCTCCTGCCGGCCGGCTTCCCGGGCCAGTTCCACGAAGGCAACGCGTACAGCCGCGCGGTACTCGAGGCCGCTGGAATCGAGCACGCAGATGCGTTCGTGACCGTCACGTCCGGGGACAACAGCAACATCGTCAGCGCGCGGACCGCGAAGGAGACCTACGGGGTCCCCATCGTCCTCGCACGCATTTATGACCCCCTCCGCGCCGACATCTACCGCGAGCTCGGCATCCCCACCATCGCCAGCGTCCGCTGGACCATGCACCAGATCCACCAGATGCTGCTGCACCGCCACCTCACACCCGAACTCACCTTCGGCAACGGCGAAACCCTGCTGGTCCGGTCCGAGCTCCCCGCCTACCTCACCGGGCGTCGGCTCACCGAGTTCGACGTCGACAGTGAGATCCGCGTAGTGGAAGTCACCCGCGCCGGGCGCTCTCTGGTGCCCGCCCACAGCACCCCCGCCGAACCCGGCGACCTGATCACCTTCGCCGTCGCCGCCACCGCCCTCGGCCGCCTGCGCGGCTTCCTGGACAAGGAGCTGGGGACATGAAGGCCCTTATCGCCGGCGCCGGGCGCCTGGGCACCCAGATCGCCCAGGTCCTCGCCGCCGCCCGCAATGACGTCACTCTCGCCGACATCGACGAGGACCGCATCGCCGAGCTCGAAGGCCACCTTCCCGTACGCCTCGTCGCCGGGGACGCTTGCGAGCCCGCCTTCCTCGAACACGCGGGCGCACTCACCGCCGACCTCGTCATTGCCGCCACCGGCAACGACGAGGACAACCTCGTCATCAGCCTGCTCGCCAAGCGGCAATTCGCCATCCCCCGCGTCGCGGCACGCGTCAACGACGCTGAGAACACCTGGCTCTTCAACCAGAACTGGGGCGTCGACACCGCCGTCCCCGCCGCCACGCCCCTCATCTCCCTCATCGAAGAAGCCACCGGCGCCACGGACACCGTGGCCCTCCTGCGCCTGAGCAAAGCGGGCGTCGACGTGATCGAAACCGCCATCACAGCGCAGTCCCGCGCCGCGGGCCGCACCCTCGCGGAAATCGCTCTCCCCGCAGGCAGCGTCATCGCCACCGTCATCCGCGAAGGCCAGCCCACCGTCCCCATTCCAGAGATGCGGCTCCAGCCCGGTGACGAACTCCTCATCGTCTCCCACGCCGCCACCGAACAGGAGATCCACGCCACGTTCCAGTAACAGCTGACGACCGGCAGCCGCCGGATCCTGTGCTCCTCCATCGTGGGTTCAGCGTCCCCCATCTTTCGACGGGACCGCCGCGCGCGGTGGACGTTCCGGTCTCAGTCGCGCTTGGAGACGCATGACGACATGGCCGAGGCCGGACAGCGCGCAGGCGATTGCCAGGTCGGTGAGTGGCAGCGGTTCCGTACCCAGCAGTGCCTGCAGAGGAGGAAGATAGACACCGGCTGCTTGGAGGCTCAGTGCCACGCCCACAGCGACCAGCAGGAAAGGGTTGGCCAGAGTGCCTGGGCGAGCCCGTGATCCGAGCGCCACGCCGAGCTGCGTGGCGCCGAGGACGAGAAACATCATGGACTGCGAGGGGCGGTCGGTCTCCCGCGCCCAGACCCCGGCGACCAGGGTCACAGTGGCGATGAAGGCCCCCATGAGCAGGACCCGCGACCACAGGCCGGCGCCCAGCACGCTCTCCTGGGGAGGCCGGGGTGGGTGGCGCATCGTGTCCGGGGCGACGGGCTCGGCGCCGAGGGCGACACCGGGCAGGCCGTGCGTGAGCAGGTTGATCCACAGGATCTGGGCGGGGAGCAGTGGCAGCGGCATGCCCATGAAGGGGCCGAGGAGCATGACCAGGATCTCCGCGGTGCCCCCGGCGAGCGCGTAGAGGAGAAACCGCCGTACGTTCGCATAGACGCGGCGTCCCTCCTCGACGGCGGACACAATCGTGGCCGGGTTATCGTCCGCGAGGACGAGATCGGCTGCCTGGCGTGCCACCTCGGTGCCGCGCCGCCCCATGGCGACGCCGATGTCGGCCCGGCGCAGAGCCGGGCCGTCGTTGACGCCGTCCCCCGTCATCGCCACCACGTGCCCCGCCCCACGCCAGGCCTGAACAATGTCCAGTTTCTGCTCGGGAGTGGTCCGGGCGTATACGCGTACGTCCGTCAGCTCACCCGCTGTGCTTTCCCGGATCCGCTCGCCAGTGGTCACCTCCTCGTCCCGGGAGGCGATGCCCAGGCGCTGGGCCACGGCCCGTGCGGTCAGTGGGTGGTCGCCGGTGATGAGTACGGGGACGATGCCGGCCCGTTTGCAGGCGGCCATGGTCGTTTGCGACGCGCTCCGGGGCGGGTCCAGAATGCCGACGAGGCCGAGAAGCGACAGGCCCGACTCCCAGCTCCCGTCCTGCTCCGATGCCGGTTCGTCATGGTCGGCCGAGGCGACGGCAAGCACTCGGTACCCGCTGCGTGCCAGCATCTCCGCCTGAGCCGCTGCCCGGGTGAGCACGTCCGGGCCGTCGGCCAGAATCTCCGCCCGGAGCATCGATTCCGGCGCTCCTTTGCACGCGACCCTCAATCCGCCCTCCGGCCGACGGTGCACGGTCGTCATGCGCTTGCGGCCGCTGTCGAAGGGAATCTCCTCCACTCGCGGCAGGTCGCGCTCCACCGCCCGGTCCAGCCCGAGACGGGCCCCGGCCACGAGCAGGGCTGCCTCCGTGGGATCGCCCAGCGCGCGCCATTCCGTGGAGCGGTCCGACGGGGGCTCCAGCCCGGCGTCATTGCACAGCATCGCGATATGCAGCAACGCCGCCAGGTCGGGGGCATCGCTGGTGGTGACCGTCGCGCCACCGCGGACGATGTGGCCCTCGGGTTCGTAGCCCGTACCCACGGCCGTGGCCTCTCCACGCGGTGTCCAAAGGTGTTCCGCAGCCATCCGGCCCTCGGTCAGGGTGCCGGTCTTGTCGGTAGCGATCACGGTTACGGAGCCCAGGGTCTCCACTGCGGGCAGCCGCCGGACAATGGCATGCCGGTCCGCCATCCGCCGTGCGCCCAGCGCGAGGGCGAGCGTCACGACGGCGGGCAGCGACTCCGGAACGGCAGCGACGGCGAGGCTGATCGCCGACACGATCATCAGCTCCACGGGCTGACCGCGCACCAGCCCGAGAGTGAGGACCACAGCACACAGCGCCATGGTGACAACTGCCAGAACCAGGCCGAACCTCGCCAGCCGCTGCTGCAGCGGAGTCAGACCGGGCGCGGCGCCCATCAGCGAAGCGATCCGGCCGAGCGCACTCTCAGCTCCGGTGGCGGTAACCACGACGCGGCCACGGCCGCGGACAATGACCGCGCCGGCCGACACCCTTCCGCGCGACGCGTCACCGTCAGGGGCCTTCTCCACCGGAACAGACTCGCCCGTCAGCGAGGACTCGTCCACCAGCAGCAACGCCGCGGCCAGTACTCCTCCATCCGCGGGAACGATGTCACCCTCGGCCAGCAGGACCAGGTCACCAGGCACCACCTCGGCAGCCGGTACGGAACGTTCCTCGCCGTCCCGTACCACCCTGGCGGCAGGGGCACTCATGGCGGATAAGGCCATGACCGCCTGTTCCGCCCGTACCTCCTGCACAACGCCGACCACGGTGTTCACGGTGATCACGAGCAGAATCACGGCGGCATCGGAGCGATCGCCGGTGGCGATCGTCAGAGCAGCGGCCACGAGCAGTACCAGGATCAGCGGATCACGCAGCTGCTGCAGTACCCGCCGCCACACGGGGGTCCGCGGCTCCTCGGGGACCTCGTTGGGCCCATAGAGCTTCAGCCGCCGAGCGGCCTCCTCCAACGACAGACCCGCCTCTGCGGGTGTCGTGAGTCCGTCGACATCCGCATCGGGCCTCCGGCTGCCCCTGCGCCGGTTCACTGCCCCAGCGGAGCTGCATCCGCGCTTCCACCACGAACTCCCCGACGGTCGCTCGGCCGCAATGCGGGGGCTCCGTGATCCGGTCGCTCACCGTCGAGCAAGTCGTGCACCCCGAGGCGTACAACCTCGTGGTCGTCGAGGAAGACCGTGAGGGTTTCCGGACCGGCCTGCTGGCTGATCGCCATCAACAACTCCCGTCGCGAATCAATCCACCGCCCCTGAGGACGGGACCCGCTTCTCAGGGTGCCACCGCAAAGGCGGCCACCGACGAACGACGGACCGGCACCTGCACCTGCACCTGCACCAGAGCGGGCGGACAAAGGCGGATCCCATGACGACAGGCGGCAGGACCGCTCGTCCATTTGGGCGATCTGCAGAGCCGAGCCGGCCTCCACAGCGCCGTAATGACGAGGCGGCTCAGACCGCTGTGGCAGGTGGCGTGCCGGTGGGCGGCGTCCCAGCCCGGCTCGGCGAGGTCGCCGTAGCCGTCGAACCATGACACCTCACCCCCGCTTCGGGAGTTCGTCGCTGCTCAGCAGGTTCCTGCCGACGCCGGGCGGGAAGGCACCGCAGAAGGTCCAGGGCGCAGCCGGAGAGTTGGAACACGGGTACGACCCGCGCATTGGGACTCAGGCTCGCTGAGGGACGACGACGACCGGGCACTCGGAGTGATGCAGCAGGGCGTGGGCGACCCTCCCGAGTTGCAGACCGAAGTGGCCATGCCGCCTCAGAGCGCCGACGACCACCAGGTCGGCATCGGCCGAGGCGGCGAGGAGGACCTTGTGGGCGGGGCCTTCGACCGGCTTGCTGTGTACATCGACGCCGGGATGATCCCGTACGGCGTCGCGTAGCGCGTCCGTGAGGTTGGCCGAGGCCCTCTCCCCGTGTACACGGGCAGCATCGTCCCCGAGTAGCGGGTGGTCCACGTGCTCATGGGCAGGACTGCGCCAGGCCCGGACGGCCTCCAGGGCACACGCTCGTGCTTCGGCTTCGCGGAAGGCGAACCGTACGGCGCCAAGGCCTTCGGTCGAGTCGCCGACCCCGACCACAACCTGCCGGAAGGCCCCCTGCATGTTCCGCTCGCCGCCACGGACCACGATGACCGGGCACACGGCTCGGGCCGCCACCGTGAGGCTGACCGACCCCAGCAGCAGCCCGGCAAGCTCGCTGCGGCCGCGGGAGCCTACGACCAGGGCGGATGCCTCATGCCCCTCACGCAGCAGCGCGGCCACGGATTCGTCGGGCAGCACCTCGCCCGACACCTTCACCTCGGGATTGCGAAGCCGGGCACGCTCCGTGCCGGACGCGATGATGTGCTCCGCCATGACCTCTTCGGCGGGACGATCGAGGCCGAAGGACGGGCGCCCTCCCTCGTAACGCTCCCACAGGGAGGCATGGACCAGGCGCAATGGCAGCCCGTGGCGTGCCGCCTCGTCCACCGCCCAGTCCACGGCGTGCAGGCTGCAGTCCGATCCGTCGACACCCACGACCAGCGGAAGCTCCATCGTCCCCACTGCCTTCCTTGTCAGGCCACTGCGAGCGCCCCTGTGAATACCGTCGCACCGCCCAGGGACAACCGCGACACACGAACCGACTCTCGGACCACACGCCGCGGCCATGTCTCCCACGCGCCGGGCGTACCCAGTGGTACTTCCAGCGTTACGTCGAGCAGCTACCGCTACGGGCGAGATCGTGCCGTTCGACCGCTCCTGGTACAGCCGGGCCGGCGCCGAGCGACAGCGGCTGAGCGATCCACCCGGCGCTGGAAGCTCGTCGCCATGGACCTGGGGGCCATCACGCGCCGGGAGGCCTGCTCCCAGGCCCGCCCCTGGTGCCCGGGCGTCCCATGGCACCGGTCCCCGCCGTCGCAGACCATGGAATGGGGACCGACACCTGTACGGGCACCCGCGGAAGGAAGGGGATCGCGATGACAGCCCCAGCCGCTGCGCACGGCTCGCGCGACGTCCACGCGCTGCTGGCCGACGGCAGCATCGTCGAGATCCGGCCCGCGCGCCCGGAGGACCGGGAGACGGTGCTGCGGATGCATGAGGGAATGTCGGCGGAGGATCAGCGGCTGCGGTTCTTCGCAGCCAATCCCCGCTACGCGCGCGAGGCAGCGGACCGTATCTGCGCGCCGGGCCGTTCGGGCTACCGCTCGCTGGTCGCGGTGGCCGACGGGCAGATCGTCGGAGTCGCCGAGTACACCGCCCTCGCCACGACACCGGACAAGCCGCCGACGGCCGACATCGCCCTGGCCGTGGCCGAAGGGCGGCATGGCCAGGGGATCGGCACGCTCCTTCTGGAGCACCTCTTCCACGCCGCGAGGGAGGCTGGAATCCGAGCCGTCACCGCTGACGCGCTCGCCGAGAACCACGCCGTCATGCGGGTCTTCTCCGACCTGGGCCTGCGGACCTCCCGGCGCTTCGACGGCACCGAGGTCCGCTGCACCGTGCACCTGGAGGAGGACGAGCACTACCTCGAGGCCGTCGACGAACGCGGCCGTATCGCGGACGTGGCGAGCCTGTACCCGTTGCTGAATCCGCGCTCGGTCGTCGTGGTCGGAGCCGGGCGGCGTCCGGGATCCGTCGGACGGGCGGTCCTGAGGAATCTGCGCAGCGGCCACTTCGGCGGGCGACTGCACGCGGTGAACCCGCACGCCCACGCCATCGAGCACACCCCGACCCACCCGTCGGTGGCGTCCCTGCCGTTCATACCGGATCTCGCCGTACTCGCCGTGCCCGCGGCCGCCGTGCCGGAGACGGCGGAGGAGTGCGGCAAGCTTGGCGTCCGCGCGCTGGTCGTCCTCACCGCCGGACTCGACCGCGAGCAGGGCGCGGCGCTGCTGGCAGCCTGCCGGCACCACGGCATGAGGCTGGTGGGCCCGAACTGCCTGGGCATCGCACACACCGACGGCGCGGTCCGCCTCAACGCCACCTTCGCCGCCCACCGTCCCCTCCCCGGCGGGGCCGGCATCGCGGTGCAGTCCGGTGGTATCGGGATCGCACTGCTGGAACGTTTCTCGCGACTGGGTATCGGTGTCTCCAGCTTCGTCTCGCTCGGTGACAAGTACGACGTCAGTAGCAACGACATGCTTCAGTGGTGGGAATCCGACCCGAGTACCGAACTGGCCGTGCTGCACCTGGAGTCGTTCGGTAACCCGCGGGCCTTCTCCCGCACCGCGCGCCGGGTCGCCCGCAGCATGCCGGTCCTCACCGTGGACGCAGGCCGTTCCAACGTCGGCCGCCGCGCAGCGGCGTCCCACACGGCCGCGGCCGCCACCCCCACCATGACCCGACAGGCCCTGTTCACCCAAGCCGGGGTCATCGCCACCCGTAGCATCGGCGAACTCCTCGACACCGCCGCCCTTTTGCATACCCAGGCACCCCCTGCGGGGGCGCGGATCGCGGTGGTCAGCAACGCCGGCGGGGCCGGGGTGCTTGCCGCAGACGCGTGCGTGGAGGCGGGGCTGACCGTTCCCGCGCTCGACCACGCTCTCGTCGGCGAACTGCTCGCCCTGCTGCCGCGCGGCGCCGCCGCAGCCAACCCCGTCGACACCACGGCCGCGGTGGCCGCGGAGCAGCTGAGCACATGCCTGGACCGACTCGCCCTGCACGCGGGCATCGACGCGCTGCTGGTCGCGCTCGTCCCCACCGCGCTGGCCACCGGAACCGGCGACGACCCGCTACTGGCCCTCACCGAGGCATCCGGTCGGCGCCCCCGGCCGGTCGCCACCGTCCTGCTCGACCAGGACACGCCCGTAAGACTGCTCCCGACCCACGAGGGCTCGCCGGTCCCCGCCTACG
>DATCWZ010000106.1:0-2917 GCA_036566065.1 Streptomyces sp.
CCCGAGGCGGAGAGTGCTGCCACGGCGGCCGCGGCGACAGCGGTGGTGGTCGCCCCCCTGCGCAGCCGGCGGCCGAATTGCGCTGCCATACTTCCCTGCCCCTCCCCGTCGACGGCCGTTCGCGCTCCCCAGCGCGAGGACTCAGGCGACACTACGGCAACCACCGGCACCCGAACACCGTGCCCTGACCGGTTCTTACTGTTTATTCAGGTTCCTGAAGCAGGTTCGTCCGGACACAGTCCGCGAGGCGCCTTCCCAACAGCCGCCGTGCGGGTCAAGGCAGTTGGCGCGTGGGCGGTAACGGATACTTGCCGTCATGCCGTTCACACTCAGCCACGCGGCGGCCGTGCTGCCGGGGATCCGCAGGACCGGCTTGGGGCGCGGCCCGCTGGCCGCCTCCGCCCTGGTCGCCGGTTCCTTCGCACCCGATATCACCTATTACGCGGACACGGCGATCCCCGGTGCCATGGAGTTCGGCGAGGTCACCCACTCCGTGCTCGGCGTGTTCACGGTGGATGTGCTGATCGCCGCGCTGCTGGTGGCGTGCTGGCTGCTGCTGCGGGAACCGCTGGTGGCACTGCTGCCGCCGGCTTGGCAGGGCAGGGTGTACGCGTTCGTACGGGGGCGGCGGCGCGACCCCGGGCCCGTAGGACCCCTGGAGGCGGCGTGGTTCGTGCCGTCCGCCGTCATCGGCGCGGGCACCCATGTCGTGTGGGACGCCTTCACCCACCACGACCGGTGGGGCACGGAGCTGGTGCCGGTGCTCAGCCGGAGCGCGGGCGGCTTCCCGGTGTTCCAGCTTGTCCAGTACGGCAGTTCGGCCGTGGCGCTGACGGTGCTCGCGTGGTTCACGGTGTCGGGGCTGCTGCGGACTGCACCGGACGCCGCGGTGCCGGCGTCGGTGCCGGTGCTCGGCCGGCGGGAACGCCGGTACGCGGGCGTCCTGCTGACGGTGTGCGTACTGCTGGGAGTCATCCACCGCTGCGCCCGCTGGTATGCCTACTTCGGGCACATCGACACCCCGCTCGACATCATCCCTACCGCCTGCTTCGGGGCGGGCGCGGGGCTGGCCGCGGGACTGCTGCTGTACGGCACGATGACCCGGCTGCGCAGGCGTCCCGGGGCGACACCCCCGTCCGGATCGCAGCCGGGCGGGCCCGGGGTGCGCACCCGCCCCTCGCGGCACGAGGACATGGCTTAGACCTGGTGCACGCGCGCAGCGTCAGTGCGCGGCCGACTCCCAGTCCGTGCCCACACCGACCGAGACGTCCAGCGGGGCGCGCAGCACGACGGCCGTGGACATCTCGTGACGGACGATCTCCTCGACCCGCTCACGCTCGCCCTTCGCGATCTCCAGGACGATTTCGTCATGCACCTGGAGCAGCATCCGCGAGGTCAGTCCCGCCTCGGTCAGCGCCCGGTCCACCTGCAGCATCGCCACCTTGACGATGTCGGCGGCGGTCCCCTGGATCGGCGCGTTCAGCGCCATCCGCTCCGCCATCTCGCGGCGCTGGCGGTTGTCGCTGTTCAGGTCGGGAAGGTAGCGGCGGCGGCCGAAGACCGTCTCCGTGTACCCGGTGGACCTGGCCTCCTCCACGACGCGGTGCAGATAGTCGCGCACCCCGCCGAACCGCTCGAAGTAGGTGTCCATCAGCCCGCGTGCCTCGCCGGCCTCGATGCCGAGCTGCTGGGAGAGACCGAACGCGGAGAGCCCGTAGGCCAGTCCGTACGACATGGCCTTGATCTTGCGGCGCATCTCCGGGTCGACGGACGACCTGCCGACGCCGAACACCTGCGAGGCGACCGTCGTATGCAGGTCCTCCCCGGAGGTGAACGCCTCGATCAGCCCCTCGTCGTCCGAGAGGTGGGCCATCACGCGCAGCTCGATCTGGCTGTAGTCGGCCGTCATCAGCGTCTCGAAGCCGTCGCCGACGGCGAAGCCCCGGCGGATGGCCCGCCCCTCGTCCGTACGGACCGGGATGTTCTGGAGGTTCGGGTCGGTGGAGGAGAGCCGTCCGGTCGCCGCGACCGTCTGGTTGTACGTGGTGTGGATTCGGCCGTCCGCCCCGATCGTCTTGATCAGGCCCTCGACCGTCACCCGCAGCTTCGCCTGCTCGCGGTGGCGCAGCATGATCACCGGCAGCTCGTGCTCGGTCTGGGCGGCGAGCCAGGCCAGGGCGTCGGCGTCCGTGGTGTATCCGGTCTTCGTCTTCTTCGTACGGGGCAGGCCCAGCTCGTCGAAGAGGACCTGCTGGAGCTGCTTCGGCGAGCCGAGGTTGAACTCGTGGCCCACCGCCGCGTGCGCCTCCTTCACAGCCTGCTGCACCGCGCCGGCGAACTGCTGCTCCATGCCCTCCAGGTGTGCCCGGTCGGCCGCGATGCCGTACCGCTCAAGCCTGGCGAGCAGTGCCGATGTGGGCAGCTCCATGCCGTCCATCAGATCGTTGGCGCCGACCTCGCCCAGCCGGACTCTGAACGCCTCGCCCAGGTCGAGGATCGCGCGGGCCTGCGACATCAGGGCGTCCGCCTGCGCCCGGTCGTCGGCGCCGAAGGCGAGCTGCCCGTCGGCCGCGGCGGCCGGGGCCAGCTCGCGGCCCAGGTACTCGATGGCCAGGGCCTCCAGGGCGAAGGAACGGCGGCCCGGCTTGACCAGATAGGCGGCGAGCGCCGTGTCCATCGTGACGCCCTCGACCTGCCAGCCCTGCTCGGGGAAGACCCGCATGGCGCTCTTCGCGTTGTGCATGATCTTCGGCTGGGTCGGGTCGCCGATCCAGTGGGCGAACGCCTGCTCGTCGGCCTCGTCGAGCTGGGTGGGGTCGAACCAGCCGGCGGCGCCGTCGGCGGCGGCCAGCGCGACCTCGGTCACGGCGCCCGTGCCCAGCGACCAGGTGTCGACGGTGGCGACGCCGAGCGGCTG
>DATCWZ010000812.1:0-8246 GCA_036566065.1 Streptomyces sp.
CGCACTGCAGGCCGAGGACGAGACCGAGCCCGCCGCCGAGACCCAGCCTGCCGCCGCACCGGTCGCCGAGCCGGTCATCGCGGCTGAGGCCGTCGGGGTCGAGCGGGTTCAGGCCGTCGCGCCTCAGCTCGTCGGCCCGTACAACGCCGCCCGGGCCGGGCTGGAGGCGCACGGGCTCACCGGGCTCCGGGCCACCGTGTATCTGGTGCTCGACCGCTCCGGGTCCATGCGGCCGTTCTACAAGGACGGCAGCGCCCAGCACCTGGGCGACCGCACCCTGGCCCTCGCCGCGCACCTGGACGAGTCCGCCACCGTGTCCGTCGTCTTCTTCTCGACCGACATCGACGGCACCGGGACGGTCGAGCTCGCCGCGCACGAGGGCCGCATCGACGAGCTCAACGCGGGCCTGGGCCGCCTCGGACGTACCAATTACCACCGCGCGGTCGAGGAGGTCGTCGCGCACTACGAGAAATCGGGGAGCGACGCCCCCGCGCTCGTGATCTTCCAGACGGACGGCGCCCCCGACGCCAAGCTGGCTGCCAAGCAGGCGCTGGCCGACGCGGCGCGGCTGCCGCTGTTCTTCCAGTTCGTCGCATTCGGCGACAAGGACGCGAAGGGGTTCGACTTCCTGCGCAAGCTGAACGTCCCCAACGCCGGCTTCTTCCACGCGGGACCCGCACCCCGCGAGGTGGCGGACGACACGTTCTACCGGGAGATCCTCGCCGCACTCCCCGCCTGGACCGTCGCGCGCGGCACCGTCGCCGGGAGCTGATCCACCGGCCGTCGTACGGTCACGGCGGGCCCGTCCGAAAGGGCCCGGCACCGCCATGACCGTACGGCGACGGGTCCCCTCGGACAGCCGGACCGGCTATCGATGTAAGTGGATCACCCATGGACCGTTAGGATTTCGACCATGGCGGCCACTGGATCCGAGAAGCAGGGGGCGAAGGCGTACTACGTCTCGACCCCCATTTACTACGTCAACGACGCTCCTCACCTGGGCCACGCCTACACGACCGTCGCAGGCGACGTGCTCACCCGCTGGCATCGCCAGCGCGGCGAGAAGGTGTGGTACCTCACCGGCACGGACGAGCACGGTCAGAAGATCATGCGCACGGCCGATGCGAACAACGTCACTCCACAGGAGTGGTGCGACAAACTCGTCGGCGAATCCTGGAAGCCCCTCTGGGAGCACCTCAACATCGCGAACGACGACTTCATCCGTACGACGGAGAAGCGGCACACCGACCGCGTGCAGGAGTTCGTGCAGGACCTCTTCGACAAGGACCAGATCTACAAGGGCGGATACGAGGGCCCGTACTGCGTGGGTTGCGAGGAGTACAAGCTCCCCGGTGACCTCATCGACGGCGAGGGCGACTTCGCGGGGCAGAAGGTGTGCCCGATCCACAAGAAGCCGGTGGAGATCCTCAAGGAGGAGAACTACTTCTTCAAGCTGAGCGAGTACGGCCCGAAGCTGCTGGAGTTCTACGCGGCGAACCCCGGCTTCATCAAGCCCGAGTCGGCCCGCAACGAGGTCGTGAACTTCGTCAGGCAGGGGCTGCAGGACCTGTCGATCTCGCGCTCGACCTTTGACTGGGGCGTCCCGGTGCCCTGGGACGAGAAGCACGTCATCTACGTATGGATCGACGCGCTGCTCAACTACGCGACGGCCGTCGGTTACGGCTCCAACCAGGAGAAGTTCGACGAGACGTTCCCCGCGAACGTGCATCTGATCGGCAAGGACATCCTGCGCTTCCACGCGGTGATCTGGCCGGCGATGCTGATGGCGCAGGGGCTGCCGCTGCCCGGCAGGGTCGTGACCAACGGCTGGCTGATGGTCGGCGGCGAGAAGATGTCGAAGTCGAACCTGACGGGCATCAAGCCGCAGGACCTGACCTCGCACTTCGGTGTGGACGCCTACCGCTGGTACTTCCTGCGCGCCATCGCCTTCGGCAGCGACGGCTCGTTCTCCTGGGAGGACTTCTCCGCCCGCTACACGTCCGAGCTCGCCAACGACTACGGCAACCTGGCCTCGCGCGTCGCGGCCATGGTCGGCAAGTACTTCGGCGGCACGCTGCCCGGGGCCACGGCCGCGGGAGAGGCCGAGCAGGCCGTCCAGGACGGTCTCGCGAAGGCCGTCGCCACGGCGGACCGGGAGATCGGCGAGGAGCTGGACTTCCAGGCCGGCATCCTGGCGATCTTCGACTTCGTGAAGCAGGTCAACGGCTACATCACCGAGCAGGAGCCCTGGAAGGTCGCCAAGGATACGTCGCCGGAGGGCCGCGCCCGTCTGTCGACCATCCTGTACACGGCGGCCGAGGCGCTGCGTGGTGTCGCGGTCCTGCTGAACCCGGTGATGCCGGACACCTCGCAGAAGCTGTGGGAGTCCCTGGGTGCCGAGGCGTCCCTGGGCGCGCTGGGCGACCAGCGGGTGCAGGACGCGGGCCGCTGGGGCCTGCTGGCCGCGGGGGCCACGGTGACAAAGGGCGCGGTGCTGTTCCCGCGCCTGGAGGAGAAGGCCGCTTAGCCGTTTGTACGTACGCGCAGGGGCCCGGGACCGTCACCCACCGGTCCTGGGCCCCTGTGTGTACGCGTACGCCCCCGCGCGGTCACTCGCCGAGCGTCGCCGCGTCCCCCATCACGATCACCGGCTTCCGGTCTGGGTCGAGCGTGCGCAGCAGTTCCCGCATGCGGTCCTCGGGGAGCGAGACACAGCCCTGTGTCGGTCCGCCGTGGTCCACATGGATCCAGATGCCGCCGCCCCTCTCCTCGCCCATCGGGCGGGTGCGGTCGAGCGGGGTCGTGCCCGGCTCGCGGTTGTAGTTGATGGCGATGACGTAGTCGAAGGAGCCCTCCAGCGGCTCCCCGAAAAAGCCCTCCCCGCTCACCGTGAAGCCGGGCTGTTCGTCGTACGGGAGCAGCGCGCCCGGATCCGCGAGCCGGCCGCCGGCGTCGGTGAGGCCGAACACGCCGGTGGGTGACTTCAGGTCGTCAGCCATATGTCGGTCCGTCCAGCCCTCCAGACCGTTGTGCGCGGGCCAGGGGCCTGCCACCTGTCTCCAGCCGAAGGCGGGGTCGTCGCGGTTGTAGAGCACGGCTGTGGAACGGTTCGAGTCGGCGGCATCGCCGGTGACCACAAGGGCCTGTCGTGCGGCAGGCGGGAGCGAGGCTCGGGTCAGCGGGCCGAGGGCCGGAATCCCGCGGGGCGGGGCAGGCGCGGCGGGTGGCCGCGAGGCGGGTACGGACAGCAACTGTGCCCCGAACGGCGAGGTCGCCCACGAGTACGCGGGCGAGGATTGCGGCGGGGGCGTGGGCAGTGGCCCGGGTCCGGCCGCGCCACGTGGCGGCAAGGAGTTGACCGTATCGGCGGAACAACCGGTGACCAGCAGGGACAGGACGGCGACCAGAGCCGCGTACCAGGTGACGGGCGAGGCATGCGGGCGGCGGCGGACGGGCACGGTGGGGGCTCCTCGGGGGTTCCGGCTTTCGGTGTCTCAGGTGCCAGTCTTTGCCGGGCCCGGCGGCGGCGAACCGGAACCGGGGCCATCCGGCTGTACCCGGAGCACCCTCCGCGGCACGCCCCGGTACCGCTCCGCCGGAACCGGGCCCGATCCGGTCCCATGTTCCACGTGAAACAGCCCCCGGCCGGGGTGGCCAGGGGCTGTTTCACGTGAAACCAGGAACGTGCCGTACTACTTCTCCGGCGCGTGCTTCGCCGGCGCGGCGGGCTTGCGGAGCTGGATGTTCAGCTCACGCAGCCGTGCCTCGTCCAGCGTGGTCGGCGCGCCCATCATCAGGTCCTGGGCGTTGCCGTTGAGCGGGAAGGCGATCGTCTCTCGGATGTTGGGCTCGTCGGCGAGCAGCATCACGATGCGGTCGACACCCGGGGCGATGCCGCCGTGCGGCGGGGCGCCGAGGCGGAAGGCGCGGAGCATGCCCGCGAACTCGTGCTCGACGGTCTCGCGGTCGTAACCGGCGATCTCGAACGCCTTGATCATCAGCTCGGGTTCGTGGTTACGGATGGCGCCGGAGGACAGCTCGATGCCGTTGCAGACGATGTCGTACTGCCAGGCGAGGATGGACAGCGGGTCCTTGGTCTCCAGTTCCTCCAGGCCGCCCTGGGGCATCGAGAACGGGTTGTGCGAGAAGTCGATCTTCCCGGTCTCCTCGTCCTTCTCGTACATCGGGAAGTCGACGACCCAGCAGAACCGGAAGACGCCCTCCTCGAAGTTCCCGGAGCGCCTGGCGGCCTCGACCCGGACGGCCGACATGATCTTGGAGACCTCGTCGAACTCACCGGCGCCGAAGAAGACCGCGTGGCCGGGGGCGAGGGACAGCCGCTTGGTCAGGGTTTTGACGTTGTCCTCGGTGAGGAACTTGGCGATCGGTCCCGCCGGTGTACCGTCCTCACCGATGCGGATCCAGGCGAGGCCCTTGGCGCCGTGCTCGATGGCGTACGCGCCGAGACCGTCGAAGAACTTCCGCGACTGGCCTGCGGTGTCGGGCACCGGCAGGGCCCGCACGTGCTTGCCGGCGAACGCCTTGAACTCGGAGTCCGCGAACACGTCGGAGATGTCGACCAGTTCCAGTTTGGCCCGCAGGTCTGGCTTGTCGTTGCCGTACTTGAGCATCGACTCGCGGAACGGGATGCGCGGGAACGGCGAGGTGACATGCCGGCCGTTGCCGAACTCCTCGAAGAGCTCGGTCATCAGCTTCTCGATCGGCCGGAAGATGTCCTCCTGCTCGACGAACGACATCTCGACGTCGAGCTGGTAGAACTCGCCGGGCGAACGGTCGGCGCGGGCGTCCTCGTCCCGGAAGCAGGGCGCGATCTGGAAGTAGCGGTCGAAGCCGGAGATCATCAGGAGCTGCTTGAACTGCTGCGGCGCCTGGGGGAGTGCGTAGAACTTGCCCGGGTTGAGCCGGGAGGGGACGACGAAGTCGCGGGCGCCCTCGGGGGAGGTCGCCGTGAGGATCGGGGTCGCCATCTCGTTGAAGCCGAGGGCGGTCATCTTGTGCCGGATCGCGGAGATGACGGCGGTGCGCAGCATGATGTTGCGGTGCATGCGCTCGCGGCGCAGGTCGAGGAAGCGGTACTCCAGGCGGCGCTCCTCGTTGACCCCGTCCTCGGTGTTGATCGTGAAGGGCAGCGGGGCGGCCTTGCCCAGCACCTCCACCTCGGAGACCTCGATCTCGATCTCACCGGTGGGAAGGTCGGCGTTGACGTTGTCGGCGCCGCGGGCGGAGACCTTGCCGTCGATCCGTACGACGGTCTCCTTGGTCAGCTTCGCCAGGGCGTCGTTGCCGGGGGTGCCTGGGCGGGCGACGAGCTGCACCAGACCGTAGTGGTCGCGCAGATCGATGAAGAGGATGCCGCCCAGGTCTCGGCGATTGTGCAGCCAGCCGCTCAGCCGGACGTCGGTGCCGACGTCAGAGGCGCGGAGCTCGCCGCAGGTATGGGACCTGTACCGATGCATCGTCGTTCATCCAGTCTTCGCGGTTCGGGGTGGAATGACACACCAGGCTACCGCCCGCGCACCCGCCCATTCATTGGCATTGAGGCCTTCAAGATCACTTAGGACTTTCAGGTACGGTGCGTTCCTGACCCGAGCCCGGCGTCATTCGTCATTCTTCGGTAATGTATAGGGAACATACCTTTCTAAAGTGGGGCAATGCGCACCGAGGACATCCTGGCTGCGATCGCAACAGGTCTGTGGAGCTGGGACAGCTCGACCGGGACGGTCACGCTGGACGCGGAGGCTGCCCGGCTATTCGGGCTGTCCGCCGAGCCCGCTGTCATGGACGGCACCGGCCTTCGCCACCTCATCCACCCGGTCGACTGGGACGAGATCCATCAGGTAGTCAGCTTCGCGATGGCCGAGGGCAGCATCGCCGAGGCGCGGATGCGGATCGTGGACAGCCGGGGCCAGGTGATCCGCTCCATACGCAGCCGCTCGAAGCCGCGCTACCCGCACAAGGACCGGCCCACCGCGTACGAGCTGGTGGGCATCGTCCAGGAGGTCTCCGAACCACGGCCCGGAGAGACCTCGGAGCACGCCCTGGTCACCGGGGACTGGCGCAGGTCCCGCGAGGCATTCCTGCTGGACGCGGGGCGCGCACTGGCCGAGGCGGACTCCACATCGGAGGTACTGCGGGTCGCCGCGTCGCTCTCCATGCCTGGATTCGAGCCGGACGGGCTTGCCGTTTTCGGCGTCTCCGGCGAGCGGCTGACGATCATCGGCCATCACGGACACAACATCGGTGGCGACAAACCGTTCACCGACATGCCGCTGAACACGGACTATCCGGCCGCCGAGGCGATACGGACCGGGCAGGCGATCTATCTGCCGTCGCCCGAGGAGTACCGCCGCCGCTTTCCCACGAGCTGGCCGCTCACGCGGCCGTTCGGTCGCCGTTCCTGGGCCTTTCTGCCGCTGGTCGTCTCCGGGCACACCTTGGGCGCCTGGATGGCGGGATTCCGGCACCCGGTGGCGTTCTCGCCCGATGAGCGCGCCGTGCTGACGACGGTGGCCAGGATGCTGGCGCATGCCCTGGACCGCGCGGGGGTCGCCGAGACGGAGCGCGAACTGTCGCTGGACCTCCAGCGCTCGATGCTGCCCTCGCTCGGCCCCGGCATCCACGGTTTGAAGGTGGCCGCGCGCTACATCCCGACCGGTGGCGGGCTCCAGGTCGGCGGTGACTGGTACGACCTGATCCCGCTGCCCAACGGGCGTATCGGGCTCGTCATCGGCGACGTCCAGGGGCACGATGTGCGGGCGGCCGGGCTGATGGGCCAGTTGCGAATGGCGCTGCGTGCGTACGCCTCCGAGGGGCACCGCCCCGATGCCGTGCTCTCCCGGGCCTCGCGCTTCCTGTCGGGGCTCACCGAGGCGTACGAGCACTGGCAGGACGACACCGAGTTGCCCCTCCCGCGCTTCGCCACCTGTCTGTACGTCGAGGCCGACCCGGAGACCGGCATGCTCGACATCGCCCGGGCGGGACACCCCGATCCGGTGATGATCAGCGTGGACGGCACGGCCGTGATCCGGCAGACGGCGGGCGGGCTGCCGCTCGGCATCGAGAAGGACGCCGACTATCCGACGACCCGGGTCATCCTGGGCCAGGGTGAAACGATCGTGCTGTGTACGGACGGGCTCATCGAAACCGGCGGGCACGACATGGCCACCGGTTGGGCCAGGCTCAAACCGACCCTGGAAAAGCCCACCGACGATCTGGAAAAGCTGGCGGACGCCCTGGTGGGTGCGGTACACGGCCCCACGTCGCACCACACGACGGGGCCGCTCATCGACCGGCACGAGGACGACATCGCGGTCGTGGTGATGCGCCGCGAGAGCGTGGCCGCCCGCGCTCGCGCCGGCCGCCGTACCGCGATGACGATCGCCCAGGCCGAGCCCGAGCGGATCGCCGCGGCCCGCCACCAGGTGCGCGAGCTCCTGCACGACTGGGCCGACCCGGAACAGATCGACGCCGCCGAGCTGATGGTCTCCGAGATGACCACGAACGTCCTCGTCCACACCGACGGAGACGCCCTGCTGGTCGCGGAGGTGCATGGGGAGCGCGGCGAGCGTCGGCTGCGCGTGGAGGTGGCCGACTCCTGCGACGAACTGCCGCACAAGCGGCGGCCCGGCGAGATGGCGTCCAGCGGGCGTGGGCTGGTGCTGCTGGAGGTGCTCGCCGACACCTGGGGCGTGGACCCCCGCGGCGAGGGAAAGTCCATCTACTTCGAGTTGCACGAGTCGGCGGCACCGGCCGGGGCCGGCATGGAGAGCGCCCTCTCATGAGCCGGGCGCACCGTCGTCCTCCGGGATGTCCCTGCCCCGGCGCAGCTCGCTGATCACCCCGAAGAACGCCGCGCACAGCGGCACCGCGAGCAGCAGGCCCAGCAGACCGGCGACCCCCGCGCCAGCCGTCAGGGCGATCATGACCATCGCGGGGTGCATCTGGACCGTACGGCTCTGGATCGCCGGCTGAAGGACATGGCCCTCCAGCACCTGAACGGCCAGCACCACGCCCACGGCCCACAGCGCGATCACGAACCCCCGGTCGGCGAGCGCGACCAGGACAGCCACCGCGCCCGAGAGGAAGGCTCCCAGATACGGGATGTAGGCGCCGACGAAGACGAGCGCGCCGAGCCCCACGGCCCCGGGGACCCGCAGCACCAGCAGGCCCACGGTGATGCACAGGGCGTCGATCAGGGCGATGAACGTGGTGCCGCGCATAAAGCC
>DATCWZ010000085.1:0-3028 GCA_036566065.1 Streptomyces sp.
CTGCTGTGGCTGTGGCGCCGGGTCGGGCTGGGCCAGCCGGTGGACCTGCTGCGCCCAGGACGCCGAGCCGCCGCCGGGGCCCGGGGTGAGCGGGTTGCCCAGGGCGGACGGCTCCTGTACGCGCGCCTGGGGCGGGTTCGGAGCAGGAGCGGGGATGGGTGTGGGCGGCTCGGGGGTACTGGCGCCCCTCATGCCGGGGAGCGCTCCGGCCGTCGGGTCCTGGACGGGCCCGGGCGTACGCAGGTCCGTCCCTTCCGCCCTGTCGCCGGTCCTGTCCACGTCGCCCCACGAGACGCGGCGGTCGCGGTCACCGCCGAACCCGGTCTGCCGGGAGGTGTCGGCCTGCCATACCGCCGACGGCTCCTGACGGCCGCCGCTGTCACCCTCCGAGCTGAGGGCATTCGGGTCGTCGACCTCGTCGAAGAACATCGGCCCGGTCTCGTCCACCGCGGCAGGCGACGGCACAGGTGACGGCGCAGACAACGACTGGTGCGGCGATACGGGGGCCGGCTCACTCTGCTGAGGAGCGGGCCGGCTCGTGCCGGGGACCCACGACGCGCCGTTCCAGTACCGGACGTATCCGGGGATGGACGGGTCGGGGTAGTACCCCTCGCGGGGGCTTTCGTCACCGGGTGCCGGGGTTGGGGCGCTCATCACCGTGGTCCCGTATCTCTTCGAGGCTCGGACCGTCCGGGCGCGTGGGGGCGGCAGGCGGTCTCCATACAAGGGTTTACATCTATCAGACCTCCGGCCGCCCCCGGGCCGGTCCAGTTGTTTGGAACACTTTCCGGTGGTGCTGAAGATTTTCCGGGAACTCGCGTAATAGGTGGTGGGGAGCGCGCTCCCTCCTTGTGCGGACCGGTCACGGGACCGGCCCACGAGCACCGAAAGGTCGTGCACCCTGATGCTGAACGCCGTGGAACGCGAACTGGACGTCAAGCTGGTCCTGTCGACCGAGCGGTCCATCCGGGTACCCGCCCGGCTGACGTACCTCGCGGCCGAACCGTACGCCGTACACATCACCTTCCACATCGGCTCCGAGTCGCCCGTGTACTGGACGTTCGCCCGTGAGCTGCTGGTGGAAGGCGTGTTCCGGCCGTGCGGACACGGCGACGTACGGATCTGGCCGACCAGGGTCGACAACCGTAACGTCCTGTTCGTCGCCCTCAGTTCGCCCGACGGCAACGCCCTGCTGGAGCTGCCGTCGGCCGCCGTCGCCGCCTGGGTGGAGCGGACGCTGCGCCTGGTGCCGCCCGGGCGCGAGAGCGAGCTGCTCGGCCTGGACGACGCCCTGGCCGTGCTGCTCTCGCCCCTGCCCGCCGACGACCTGTGGCTGAGCGACCCCTGGCGGGGGGACGAGTCCCAGGACGGCGAGGCGTAGATGTGACCGCAGGTCAGAACAGCTTGCCGGGATTCAGCAGCCCCAGCGGATCGAAGGCGGCCTTGATCCCGCGCTGCAACTCGACTCCCACCTCGCCCAGTTCGCGGGCCAGCCATTCCTTCTTGAGTACGCCGACGCCGTGCTCACCCGTGATGGTGCCGCCGAGCTCGAGGCCGAGCGCCATGATCGCGTCGAACGACTCGCGGGCCCGCCGGGACTCGTCGGAGTCCTGCGGGTCGAAGCAGACGACGGGGTGGGTGTTGCCGTCACCGGCGTGCGCGCAGACGCCGATGGTGAGGCCGAACTTCTCCGCGATGGCCGCGGTCCCCTCCAGCATCGCGCCGAGCCTGGAGCGCGGCACGCACACGTCGTCGATCATCGTGGCGGGCCTGACGGTCTCCAGCGCGGGCAGCGACAACCGGCGGGCCTTGAGCAGCAGTTCGGACTCCGCCTCGTCCTCCGCGGGCACCACCTCGGTGGCACCGGCCGCCGAGCACAACTCCCCCACGGCGGCCAGATCGGCCGCCGGGTCCGGCGTGTCGAAGGCGCACAGCAGCAACGCCTCGGTGGACTCGGGGAGTCCCATATGGGTCATCGCGTTGACGGCACGGACGGTCGTACGGTCCATCAGTTCGAGGAGTGACGGGGTGTGTCCGCGCTCCATGATCCGGCAGACGGCCTCGCAGGCGGCAGCGGCGGACGGGAACTCGGCGGCGAGCACGAGCTGCCGCGGCGGCTGCGGGCGCAGCGCGAGGATGGCCTTGACGACGATGCCGAGGCTGCCCTCGGAGCCGACGAAGAGCCGGGTGAGGTCGTATCCGGCGACGCCCTTGGCGGTGCGGCGGCCGGTGTTCAGCAGGCGGCCGTCGGCAAGGACGACCTCAAGCCCGAGTACGTACTCGGCGGTGACCCCGTACTTCACACAGCACAGCCCGCCGGATGCCGTGCCGATGTTGCCGCCGATCGTGCACATCTCCCAGCTCGACGGGTCCGGCGGGTAGTACAGCCCGTGCTCGTTGACCGCGCGTGACAGCGTGGCGTTGATGACGCCCGGCTCGACCACGGCGATCCGGTCCACCGGGCTGATCTCCAGGATCCGGTCCATCTTCACCAGGGACAGCACGATGCAGCCGTCGGAGGCGTTGGCCGCGCCGGACAGGCCGGTGCGCGCCCCCTGGGGCACCACGGGGACCCGCAGAGCGGTCGCGGTCCGCATGACGTGCTGGACCTCCTCGACCATACGGGGAAGCACGACGACTGCGGGGGTGCCCGCGTCGCAGAAACCGGCCATGTCGTTTGCGTACGAGCCGGTGATGTCGGGGTCGGTGATCAGTGATTCGGCCGGGAGCCCCGCGCGGAGTCGTTCAAGGAGATCATCCATGATCCAAGCCTGGCACCCGGGGCCAATGGTGTGAACCCGTGTGCGTCAGCGATCGCACAACACAGTGTGATCTTCACACTGACGCAGAGTGCTGGGCATGGATGCCATGCCGCAGCAGATTTCGGAGCCGCCCCTCTGCACCCTGCCGCCGGAGGGTGCGATGTCGCCGGGGGGCGCGACGGCCCTCTCTCCGCTGCCTCCGCACCCGCCCGCGTCTCTGCGCGGGACGCTGCGCAGAGCGGCTCTCGGCGCGGTGGCGGCCGCCG
>DATCWZ010000833.1:0-2821 GCA_036566065.1 Streptomyces sp.
CGGCGGCTGCTGCCGATCGCGAGGCGCAGCGCCGTCGCCGCGAGTTCGAAGCGTTCACGGCAGTCGGGGCAGGCCGCCCTGAACCGTACGGCTGCGGGCACGGGAACCAGCGCGGCCTGCCCACCCGGTATCACTGTCATACGATCCATGTCTCCTGGGTGCCCGGTCGCCGTTTCAGGCGACGCCGTCGTACGCGGCCAGCGCCTCTCGGGCCGCCTGCCGCGCGCTCTGTGCCAGTTCCTGCGGGGCGGTGATCCGCCCCTCGCCGCCCAGCCGCAGCGCGAGTCTGCGCAGCGAGGCCGGGTCGGGCGTACGGAGGGTGATCCGCAGGCCGCCGTCAGGCAGTTCCTCCGCGTGGTCGTGCGGGTAGTACTCGGCGACCCACCGGCCGCCGGGCCCCACCTCGACGGTCACTTCCGGGTCCTCCACCGCCGGCTGTACGAGCGCCGCCGACAGATCCCTGAGTTCCAGCTCCGGCGGGGCGGACGGTTCGTCGAGCAGTCTGATCGCGGCGACCCGGTCGAGCCGGAACGTACGCCTCGCCTCGGAGAGCCGGCACCAGCCCTCCATATAGGTGTGGCCGACGGCGAACAGCCTGATCGGATCCACCTCGCGCTCGGTGAGCTCGTCGCGGGCGGGCGAGTAGTAGCGCAGCCAGAGCCTGCGGCGCTCGGAGATGGCCCGGTCGACCTCGGCGAAGACGCCGCCCTCCGATTCGAAGGTGACCGAGAGCCGCGAGCTCGCGGCGCCCACCTCCCCGGCCGCCGCCTCCAGCTTCGCGGTCGCCCGCACCAGTGCCTGCCGGTCGCTCTCGCGCAGTCCGGGCAGGGTGGCGACGGCGCGGGCCGCGACGAGCAGCGCGGTCGCCTCGTCGGCGGCCAGCCGCAACGGTTCGGCGACGTCGTCCGCGTTGTGCCACCAGATCCGGTCGCCGTCGGTGTCGATGTCGAGGAGGTCCCCGCCGCGGAAGCTGGTCCCGCACATGGGCAGCACATCGAGGTCGGAGATCAGCTCGTCCTCGGTGATCCCGAAGGCACGGGCGACGTCCTGGACGTGCGCGCCGGGACGCTCACGCAGATACGTCACCAGGGAGAGCATCCGACGGGTCTGGTCGATCGCGTTCGTGGCCACGAGTTACGGGTCCCCCTCAGTCCTTGGCCACGGCGCGCAGCCGGTCCACCACGTCGGCCCGCAGGTCCGCGGGCTCCTCCACCACGACATCCGGCCCGAATTCGACGAGCCAGGCGTCGAGGCCGTGCCCGTAGGGGATCTCCAGCTCGTCCCAGCCGTCACCGGCGTCCCGTACCGATATCGCCCGGGAGCGCAGCGGATAGCCGGAACCGGCCCGCAGCCTGATCCTGGCTGTCCTGGTCGCGGTCTCGCCCGCCCAGGTCTCCACGGTCTCGCGGACCGTGACCACATCGGGCACGGCGGCCGTGAACGCGCCGGCCCGGGAGCGGACCCGGCCGGAGATCCTGGACAGCCGGAAGACCCGCTCGGCACCGCGGCCGCGGTCCCAGCCGGCCAGATACCAGTGGCCGCGCCAGCACTCCAGGGTCCATGGCTCGCCCTGCCGCTGCTCGGGGCGGGCCGCGTTGGCTCTGCGGTAGTCGAAGGTGACCGGCCTGCGGTCGCGGCAGGCGAGCATAAGCGGCTCGAACGCGGCCTCGTGGACCGGGATGCGGGGTTCCAGGGTGCTGTGCGGCTCGAAGGCGTCCTCCACCTCCGGCATGCCCGCGGCGCGCAGCTTCTGGAGCGCGCCGCTGGCGGCTCCGGCGAGCCGGGCCTGCTGCCAGACCTTGGCGGCGAGGCCGAGCGCGGCGGCCTCCTCGCCGTCCAGGGTGATGGGCGGCAGCCGGTTGCTGTCGCGGCGGGCGAGATAGCCGGTGTCGCCGTCCAGATTCTCCACCGTGTCGATGATCAGGCCGAGTTCGCGCAGATCGTCCTTGTCACGCTCGAACATCCGGTTGAAGGAGTCGTCGGAGCCGGCTTCCAGATACGCCTCGATGGACTCGCGGAGCTCACGCTTGCTCAGCGGGCGCCGGGTACCCAGCAGACACAGCGCCAGGTTCATCAGCCGCTCGGCCTTGGCAATCGCCATCGACGCCCTTTCTCTACGTGCGCTACGACCGCCGACCGTACCGCTCCGGGGTGTCCGGACCAAAGTGAGGGCCCGCGCCGTGCGGCACGGGCCCTCACTCTCGTCCCACGCGCCGGATCAGACGGCGACCAGGTCGCAGACGAAGATCAGCGTCTCGCCGGGGGCGATGGTACCGCCGCCGGCTCCGCGGTCGCCGTAGGCCAGGTGCGCGGGGATGGTCAGCCGGCGGCGGCCACCGACCTTCATGCCCTGCACGCCCTGGTCCCAGCCGGCGATGACCTGGCCGGCACCGAGCTGAAACCGCAGCGGCGTACCGCGGTTCCACGAGGCGTCGAACTCCTCGCCGGTGGAGAAGGCCACACCCACGTAGTGCACGGACACGTTCTGGCCCGCCCGGGCCACCGGTCCGTCACCCTCCCAGATGTCCTTGATCTCCAGGTCGACCGGCGGCTCGCCACCCGGGAAGTCGATCTCGGGCTTCTCGATGCTCACTGAAAACTGCTCCTCTGTGCGGTGAACTGGGCAACCGGGACAGTGTTACATCTTCGCCAGGATGTCCACGGCGAAGACGAGCGTGGAGTTGGCGGGGATGGCCTGCTGCGCCTTGTCACCGAACGCCTGGTCCGGCGGGACGACGAGCAGCACACGGCTGCCGACCTTCTTGCCGACCAGCCCGTTCTTGAGGCCCTTGAGCGTGACCTGGGCCAGCGGGAAGGTCTG
>DATCWZ010000062.1:0-2885 GCA_036566065.1 Streptomyces sp.
CGCCGCAGGCGCGAGCTCGAACTGCAGGCGGTGGCGCCGGGAGCGCGGATAGCCGCGGCCGGCTGACCGCCGGTGCGGTGAGGGGCCCGTCGCCGCGACCCCTCATCCGCGTAGCAGTGCGTCCTACTTGGCGCGGTCGAAGTCGATGGCGCTGTAGGCGCGCAGCTTCGAGAGCCGGTGCGTCGAGTCGATCCTGCGGATCGTGCCCGACTTGGACCGCATCACCAGCGACTCCGTCGTCGCCGTCTCCGAACGGTACCGCACACCGCGCAGCAGCTCACCGTCGGTGATCCCGGTGGCCACGAAGAACACGTTGTCCCCGCTGACCAGGTCGTCGGTCAGGAGCACCCGGTCCAGGTCGTGCCCGGCGTCCAGCGCGCGCTGCCGCTCGGCGTCGTCTTTCGGCCACAGCTTGCCCTGGATGACACCGCCGAGGCACTTTATGGCGCAGGCCGAGATGATGCCCTCGGGGGTGCCGCCGATACCCAGGAGCATGTCGACGCCGGTTCCCTCGCGGGCGGCCATGATCGATCCGGCGACATCGCCGTCGGAGATGAACTTGATCCGGGCGCCCGTCTCCCGGATCTCCTTGACGATGCCCTCGTGCCTGGGGCGGTCCAGGACGACGACGGTGACATCCTCGGGGGCCGAGTGCTTCGCCTTGGCGACGCGCCGGATATTCACCGAGACGGGCGCGTTGATGTCGACGAAGTCGGCGGCCTCGGGGCCGGTCACCAGCTTGTCCATGTAGAAGACGGCGGACGGGTCGTACATGGCGCCGTGGTCGGCCGCGGCCAGCACGGCGATCGCGTTCGGCATGCCCTTGGCGTTGAGCGTGGTGCCGTCGATCGGGTCGACGGCGATATCGACCAGCGCGCCGGTGCCGTCACCGACCCGCTCGCCGTTGAACAGCATGGGGGCCTTGTCCTTCTCGCCCTCACCGATGACAACGATGCCGTTCATCGAAACGGTGGAGACGAGGGTACGCATGGCCTTGACCGCGGCGCCGTCGGCGCCGATCTTGTCGCCGCGGCCGACCCAGCGCCCGGCCGCCATGGCGGCGGCTTCGGTCACCCGGACCAATTCCAGGGCCAGGTTGCGGTCGGGGGCCTCCGGGGAGACCTCAAGCTGGGACGGCAGATGATGCTCGGACATCGGAGCGCACCTTTCTGTACGGCGACGACCGGATATGAGGGTGCTCTGACTCTATCGGTAGGGCGATAAAATGAGCAGAGCGGGTCACTTTTGAGCAGCCGGTGTGGCTGATCGACGACCCTCACGGCGGTGCGCTCCGGGCGGCCGCCCCGCGGCCGGAGTTGAAGTACTCCATGCCACCATGGACCGCGTGGCAAGCAAGCGAGGCAAGCAGTCAGTCCTGGACATGTTCCTGTCGTTGTTGGTGATCGCGGCGGTCTCCGGGGTCGTCTACCTCTTCATCCCGCACGACGACAGCGCGGACCCGGTCAAGGCCGTGGACTACCGCGTGGAACTCGCGACGGCGAGGCGTGCCGCGCCGTATCCGGTGGCGGCGCCCGTCGGCCTGCCGAAGGACTGGAAGCCGACGTCGGTCTCGTACGAGGGCCCCGACGGCAACAGCTGGCACCTGGGCTTCCTCGACCCGGACGGAAAGTACGTCGCGGTGGAGCAGTCCACGACACCGGCCGGCAGGTACGTCCCCCGGGTCAGCCAGCAGGCCGAGGACACCGGGCGCACGCAGGACGTCGCGGGCGAGGCATGGCAGCACTGGAAGGGCCCGAAGTACGACGCCCTCGTGCTGCCGGGGAAGGGCGCGACCACGGTGGTCACGGGTTCCGCACCGACGAAGAGTCTGGTGGAGATGGCCGAGGCGCTCAGGACCACTCCCTGACCGTACGTACATGAGAAGACCCCGGGGCGGCATGCCGCCCCGGGGCCCTTCAGGCATCAGACGGTGGTGACCACCTTGTCGTACGCCAGGCGCGGCAGGCGCGGGAACCAGGCGTTCTCGCCCGGCTTGCCGATGTTGACGACCATCAGGACGGAGTGGTCGCCGTCCAGGAACTCCTTCTCGACGCCCGCGGCGTCGAAGCCGGTCATAGGGCCCGCGGCGAGACCGGCGGCGCGGATGCCGACGATGAAGTAGGCGGCCTGGAGCGCGGCGTTCAGCGCGGCGGCCCGCTCGCGGACCGGGCGCTCGGCGAAGACCGTGTCCTTGGCCTGCGGGAAGTGCGGGACGAGGGTGGGAAGCTCCTCGTGGAACTCGTTGTCCGCGGCGAGGATCGCGACCAGCGGGGCGGTGGAGGTCTTGGCCTTGTTGCCCTCGGCCATGTGCTGTACGAGGCGCTCACGGCCCTCGGCGGAGCGGACCAGGACGATACGCAGCGGCGACTGGTTGAAGGCGGTGGGGCCGTACTTGACCAGGTCGTAGATCGCCTGGACCTGCTCCTCGGTCACCGGCTCGTCGGTGAACGTGTTCGCGGTACGGGCCTCGCGGAACAGCAGGTCCTGGGCGGCGGGGTCAAGAATGAGGGACATCGTGGGGGCTTACCTTCCGGCCAAAGCGGCGTAAATCGACGACGCCGACCGTACCCGAAAATTAGGTTAACGTTCAACTAACCGCAAGAGAAGTGATCCACTACACAGCGCCCTGCCGCCCGGTGCGGCTCAGTCCTGGCCGTCCTGCGGGGCGCCGCCCGCCTGTTCGTCGGGCCGTGCCAGTGCCGCGTCCAGCCGGGCGCGTGCGCCCTCCAGCCAGTGCCGGCACACCTTCGCCAGCTCCTCGCCCCGCTCCCACAGGGCCAGTGACTCCTCCAGCGTCGTGCCGCCCGCCTCCAGGCGGCGTACGACCTCGATCAGCTCGTCCCGCGCCTGCTCGTAGCCGAGCGTGCCGGTCGCGGCAGCCGCCG
>DATCWZ010000293.1:0-7100 GCA_036566065.1 Streptomyces sp.
GCCGATTCGCGCCGCACCGGCCTCGGCCCCGACTGCGACGCCAAGCTGCGCCATGCGGGCCCGCACATCCCGGTCCGCCGGCACGAGGCCGACCAGGACCCGCTGCCCGGCATCTGACCGGCGGCCCGGAGCCGCGGCCTCCTACAACTGGCCCACCGCGGTGACCCGGACGACCGCCCGGCTCTCCTCGTCGGACGCCGCCAGGTCCACCTCGGCGCGGATGCCCCAGTCGTGGTCGCCCTCCGGGTCCGCGAACGCCTGCCAGACCCGCCACACGCCGTGCACGGCGTCCTCGTCGATCTTCAGCAGCTTCGGGCCCCTGGCGTCCGGGCCGGTGCCCAGGTCCTCGTGCGCGTCCCAGTACGGGTCCATCGCGTCGGCCCAGGCGTCCTCGTCCCACCCGGAATCGCCGTCCAGCGCGCCCAGTTCGGCGAACCTGTCCAGCGCCGCCAGCTCCACCCGGCGGAACATGGCGTTGCGCACCAGCACCCGGAACGCCCGTGCGTTGGCCGTGACGGGCTTGACCTCGTCGGCCCGCTCCTGCGCCTGCTCGGCCGTCTCCACCTCCGGGTTGGCGAGCTGCTCCCACTCGTCCAGCAGGCTGGAGTCCACCTGGCGCACCAGCTCGCCGAGCCAGGCGATCAGATCGTGCAGGTCCTCCGACTTCAGATCGTCCGGAATGGTGTGCTCGAGCGCCTTGTACGCACCGGCCAGATACCGCAGCACGATGCCTTCCGTACGGGCCAGCTCGTAGTGCGAGGTGAACTCGGCGAACGTCATGGCGCGTTCGAACATGTCCCGGACCACGGACTTCGGCGAGACAGGGTGGTCCCCGACCCACGGGTGGCTCGTGCGGTACACGTCGTACGCGTGCCACAGCAGCTCGCTCAGTGGTTTCGGGTACGTCACGTCCTGGAGCCGCTCCATGCGCTCCTCGTACTCCACACCGTCGGCCTTCATCTGCCCGATGGCCTCGCCGCGCGCCTTGTTCTGCTGGGCGGCCAGGATCTGGCGCGGATCGTCCAGCGTCGACTCCAGTACGGAGACCATGTCCAGCGCGTACGACGGGGATTCGGCGTCCAGCAGATCGAACGCGGCCAGCGCGAACGTCGACAGCGGCTGGTTGAGCGCGAAGTCCTGCTGGAGATCGACCGTCAGCCGCACGATCCGGCCCTCGGCGTCGGGCGCGGACAGCCGCTCCACCACACCGCCGTCGAGCAGCGAGCGGTAGATGGCGATGGCCCGCCGGATGTGACGGAGCTGCGCCCTGCGCGGCTCGTGGTTGTCCTCCAGCAGATGCCGCATCGCGGTGAACGCGTTCCCGGGCCGTGCGATGACCGACAGCAGCATCGTGTGCGTGACCCGGAAGCGGGAGGTCAGCGGCTCGGGCTCGGACGCGATCAGCTTGTTGAACGTGGTCTCCGACCAGGCGACGAAGCCCTCGGGGGCCTTCTTGCGGACCACCTTGCGCTTCTTCTTCGGGTCGTCGCCCGCCTTCCTGACGGCCTTCTCGTTCTCGATGACGTGCTCCGGTGCCTGCGCCACCACGAACCCCGCCGTGTCGAAGCCCGCCCGGCCCGCCCGGCCCGCGATCTGGTGGAACTCGCGGGCCCGCAGCGTCCGCACCCGGGTGCCGTCGTACTTGGTCAGCGCGGTGAACAGCACCGTGCGGATCGGTACGTTGACGCCGACGCCGAGCGTGTCCGTACCGCAGATGACCTTCAGCAGGCCCGCCTGCGCCAGCTTCTCGACCAGTCTGCGGTACTTCGGAAGCATCCCCGCGTGATGCACCCCGATGCCGTGGCGCACATAACGGGAGAGGTTCTGGCCGAACTTGGTGGTGAAGCGGAAGTTGCCGATCAGTTCGGCGATCTTCTCCTTCTCCGCCTTCGTGCACATGTTGATGCTCATCAGCGACTGCGCCCGCTCGACGGCCGTGGCCTGGGTGAAGTGCACGATGTAGACGGGCGCCTGCCGGGTGTCGAGCAGCTCGGTGAGCGTCTCCGTGATCGGGGTCAGCCGGTATTCGTAACTGAGCGGCACCGGCCGGGTCGCCGAGCGCACGACGGAGGTCGGGCGGCCGGTGCGCCGGGTCAGGTCCTTCTCGAACATCGATACGTCGCCGAGCGTCGCCGACATCAGGATGAACTGCGCCTGCGGCAGCTCCAGGATCGGGATCTGCCAGGCCCAGCCGCGGTCCGGCTCCGCGTAGAAGTGGAACTCGTCCATCACGACCTGGCCGATGTCGGCGTGCCTGCCGTCCCGCAGCGCGATGGAGGCCAGCACCTCGGCGGTGCAGCAGATGACCGGGGCGTCGGCGTTGACCGACGCGTCGCCCGTCAGCATGCCGACGTTCTCCGTACCGAAGAGCTTGCACAGGTCGAAGAACTTCTCCGAGACCAGCGCCTTGATCGGCGCGGTGTAGAACGTCACCTTGTCCTGGGCCAGCGCCGTGAAGTGCGCACCCGCCGCGACCAGGCTCTTTCCGGAGCCGGTCGGGGTGGAGAGGATCACATTGGCCCCGGAGACCACCTCGATCAGCGCCTCCTCCTGAGCCGGGTAGAGGCTGATGCCCTGGCTTTCGGTCCATGACGAGAATGCCTCGAAGAGGGCGTCCGGGTCGTCGGTCGGGGGCAACTGATCAATAAGGGTCACACCCCCATCTTGCCTGCCTCACGCCCCGATGAGGGAACCGGAGGACCGGCCGAAGATCACGGGCGATACGCTGCCCACTCAACTCGGCTGCCTCGACCGGGCCATGGCGGCCCGGAGCGGGCGGCCCGATCATGATGGGGGCGGGAACGACCATGATGGGACCGGCACACTCTCTGTCCGGGGCGGCGGCCTGGCTGGGGGTGGGCGCGGCGGCCTCCGCCGCGGGACACACCATGCCCTGGCCCGTCCTCGTCACCGGGGCGCTGATCTGCGCGGGAGCCGCACTGGCACCCGACCTCGACCACAAGGCCGCCACCATCTCGCACGCCTTCGGCCCGGTCTCCAAGACCCTGTGCGAGATCGTCGACAAGCTGTCGTACGCCGTCTACAAGTCCACCAGGGCCAGCGGTGACCCGCGCAGGAACGGCGGCCACCGCACCCTGACCCACACTTGGCTGTGGGCAGTGCTGATCGGCGCAGGGGCATCGGGCGCCGCCCTGGTCGGCGGCCGGTGGGCGGTCCTGGCGATCCTCTTCGTCCACATGGTGCTCGCCGTCGAAGGGCTCCTGTGGCGGGCCGCAAAGGGGACGTCCAGCGACATCCTGGTGTGGCTGCTGGGCGCGACCAGCGCCTGGATCCTGGCGGGCACGCTCGACAAGCCGGGCTACGGTTCGGACTGGCTGTTCAGCGCCCCCGGCCAGGAATACCTCTGGCTCGGCCTGCCCATCCTGCTCGGCGCCCTCGTCCACGACATCGGCGACGCGCTGACCGTGTCCGGCTGCCCGATACTCTGGCCGATACCGTTCGGGCGCAAGCGCTGGTACCCGCTCGGGACGCCGAAGGCCATGCGTTTCCGGGCCGGGAGCTGGGTGGAGCTGAAGGTGCTGATGCCGGCGTTCATGGTGCTCGGCGGAGTGGGCGCGGCAGCGGCCCTCAACGTCATCTGACCCGGCACGCGGCCCCCCGTACCGCCCCTGGCGCACCGCGTTCCACGGGCGGTACGGCCCCAGCCGTAGCACCATGGCCCCATGCTGTTCGCCCGGCTCGCCCGTGTGTCCCTGGAGGTCGCCGCGACACCGGCCAGGAACCGGAAGGTCGCCCTGCTGGCCGGGCTGTTCCGGGAGGCCGGGCCCGACGACGTCCCGGTCGTCATCCCGTACCTCGCGGGACGCCTGCCCCAGGGCAGGCTCGGGGTCGGCTGGAGCACCCTGGGACAGCCGGTGGCACCCGCCGCCGAGCCCACCCTCACGGTCACTCGGGTGGACGCGGAACTCACCGCCCTCGGAGCGCTGACCGGCGCCGGATCGCAGGCCCGGCGCCGGGAACTGCTGCGCCGCCTGCTCGGCGCCGCCACGGCCGACGAGCAGCACGTTCTGCGCGGACTGCTCACCGGCGAGGTACGCCAGGGCGCGCTGGACGCCGTCGCCGTGGACGCCCTGGCCCGGGCCACCGGGGCGGAGCCCGCCCAGGTGCGCAGGGCCGTCATGCTCGCCGGATCGCTGCAGACCGTCGCCCGGGCACTGCTCGCCGACGGCCCCGGCGCCCTGGCCGCCTTCCGGCTCACAGTGGGCCGCCCCGTCCTGCCGATGCTCGCCCACACCGCACGGTCGGTCGCCGATGCGATCGGCACACTGGGCCCCTGCGCCGTCGAGGAGAAGCTGGACGGCATCCGCGTACAGGTGCACAAGGACGGCCCCCGGACCGCCGTGTACACGCGCACGCTCGACGACATCACCGCCCGTCTGCCCGAGGTCGCGGACGCCGTGGCCGGACTCGGGAGCGAACGCCTCATCCTCGACGGCGAGGTGATCGCCCTCGGCGCCGACGGCAGGCCGCTGCCCTTCCAGGAGATCGCCGGGCGGGTCGGCTCCCGGCGCGATGTTGCCACCGCCGCGGCCTCCGTACCCGTCGTGCCGGTCTTCTTCGACGTGCTGTCCGTCCAGGACCGCGATCTGCTGGATCTGCCCCTTGCCGAGCGCCACAGCGCGCTGGCCGCGCTGGTCCCCGAGCCGATGCGGGTACGCCGCGTCGTCGTCCCGGACCCCGGGGACAGCGCGGCGCGTGAGGCGGCCGACGCGTTCTTCGCCGACACGCTGGCACGCGGCCACGAGGGCGCCGTCGTCAAGGCCCTCGACGCGCCCTACAGCGCGGGCCGCCGGGGCGCGTCCTGGCTGAAGGTGAAGCCCGTGCACACCCTGGACCTCGTCGTGCTGGCAGCCGAATGGGGGCACGGCAGGCGGACCGGGAAGCTGTCCAACCTCCATCTGGGCGCCCGCAGGCAGGACGGCACCTTCGTCATGCTCGGCAAGACCTTCAAGGGACTGACCGATGCGATGCTCACCTGGCAGACCGACCGGCTGCGGGAGCTGTCCACCGGCGACAACGGATATGTGGTGACCGTACGGCCCGAACTCGTCGTCGAGATCGCCTACGACGGGCTCCAGCGCTCCACCCGCTACCCCGCGGGGGTCACCCTGCGCTTCGCCCGCGTGCTGCGCTACCGCGAGGACAAGCCTCCCGGGGAGGCGGACACCATCGAGACCGTACTGGCCCGCCGGACCTGAGAGGCGTCCGGTCAGCCACCGACGCCCGTACGCGTACGGGCCCGGATCTGATCCCGGGTCAGATACGCATCGACGTACTCGAAGTCCCGCAGGGTGGCCGGCTTCCGGGCGACGAATCCGGTCCGTACGAAATCGTCACCGGCGAGGGCGTTCATGGCCCAGCTCGTCGCGACCCTCGCCTTGGCCACATTGGTCCGCAGCGCCGCCCAGTGGTAGCCGCGGGCCACGGCCTGGGCCGCCATGCCGGTCAGCTCGATGCCGAACGGCTTGGAGACCGCGTCCCGGCCGCCGAGGTCCACGACGAGCCCGAGATCCCTGTGGGTGTACGGACGTGTCGGCAGGCCGCGCATCGAGGCGATGAGGTTGTCCGCGAGCGCGCGGCCCTGGCGCATGGCGTGCTGGGCCGTGGGCGGGCAGACGGCACCCTCGCCCTTGTCGAGATCGGGTACGGCGGCCGCGTCGCCGAGCGCGAACACCCCGTCACGGCCGGGCACTTCGAACCGGGGCGTCACCGCGAGGCGGCCCTTGACCGTCTCCGCGTCGAGCGTGGCGACCAGCGGGCTCGCCACCACGCCCGCGGTCCAGATCAGCGTCCGGCAGGGCAGCACCCTGCCGTCCGTGAACGTCACCCGCTCCGCTTCCGCCCTGTCGACCGAGACCCCAAGCGACACCTCGATCCCGCGCTCGCGCAGGATGTTCAGCGCGGTCCGGCCCAGCTTGTCGCCGAGTTCCGGCATGAGTTTCGGCGCGATGTCGATCAGATGCCACTTGATGAGCTCCGGGTCGAGCCGCGGATAGCGTTTCAGCGCGTTGGTGGTCAGCCGCTGCAGGGCGGCCGCCGTCTCCGTACCCGCGTATCCGCCGCCGACCACCACGAACCGCAGCCGGGAGGCCCGCTCGGCCGGATCCTGGCTGGCGTCGGCGAGGTCGAGCTGGGCGATCACATGGTCGCGGATGTAGGCGGCCTCGGCGAGAGTCTTCAGCCCCCGGGCGTTCTCGTTCAGACCCGGGATGTCGAACGTACGCGTGATGCTTCCCGCGGCGATCACGAGGTGGTCGTACGGCTCGTTCACGATCTCATCGGTGATCTTGCGGACCACACAGACCTTGGCCCCGGTATCCACTCCGATGGCCCCGCCGGGCACGATCCGGGTACGGTGGCGCCGGCTGCGGCGCAGCGAGACGGCCACCGACTGCGGGGTGAGCATTCCCGCCGCCACCTGGGGGAGCAGCGGCAGATAGAGCTGGTACGAGAACGGGGTGACGAGGACGATGTCCGCCTCGTCCGGGGCCAGAGCGCGTTCCAGACGGCGTACGCATCCGACTCCGGCGAAGCCGGCGCCGACAACGAGAATCCTGGGTCGTGCCACGATGTGCGTCCCTTCTCGGTCCTGCGCGGTCGTGTCCTCGCCTGCCCCGGATTCCGGGCCGGTCACCTCTCATCCTCACCGGGCGTACGGGAACACGCCATGCGGCGCCCTCGCCGCGTCAGCCGCTCACGACCGTGCACCAGTGCCGTACGGTTTCCGCGACCGCCTCCCGGCCGCGGGCGAGATACGGACGGGGGTCGGCCGCACCCGGAGCAGCCGCCAGCGCCTCGCGGACCGCGCGCGTGAAGGCGACGCCCAGCGCAGTGCCGATGTTGACCTTGGCGATACCGGCCGCGACGGCGCGGCGCAGACCGTCGTCGCCGACACCGGACGAGCCGTGCAGGACCAGGGGCACAGGCACGGCGTCCCGCAGCCGCGCGATCAGCGCGTCGTCCAGGGTCGCCGAGCGCTCGGTCATCGCGTGGCTGCTGCCGACGGCCACGGCCAGCGCGTCGACACCGGTGTCCGCCACATAGCGCGCCGCCTCCGCCGGGTCGGTGCGCACCCCGGC
>DATCWZ010000026.1:0-2641 GCA_036566065.1 Streptomyces sp.
ACGGCCCCGGCCGCACCGTCCGCCAGCCAGGCGTCGAGCGCCGCCGGATCGTCGCGGTCCTCGCCCTCGGGGCCCCCGAAGCCCGGCACCCGCTCGTCGGGGACCTCCTCGGCGGCCCGGGTGCGGACGATCTCGCCCATCCAGCGGTGCGCCCCGCCGACATGGACGACGAGGTCGCGCAGGTTCCAGTCCGGACAGGTGGGGACCCCGGCCGTCAGGTCCGCGCCGCTGACGGCCGCGCGCAGCGCGCCGGTCTGGGCCAGGATCTCGTCGCAGTAGCGGTCGTACGGGAGAGGCGTCATGTGCGCACCCTAGTCCGGACCGTGACGCCCCCTCATTCGCTTTTGTCCCGTGCGGGTTTCACCCGGCGTACAGCGGCAATCCGGAGAACATGTCTCCCAGAACAGGAACAGGAAGCAGTACCGCCGCGCGGGCCATCGCCGTCGTCGCGGACATCATGGCGTTCATCCTCATTCTGTGGATCCTGATGTACCTGCTCGACGCCAACCGGGCCAACGACCTGGTGCAGTTCGTCCGGGATTCGGCCAGGTGGCTGGCCGGCTGGTCGTACGACCTGTTCACCTTCGACGCGGCGTGGGCGCGGGTCGTCGCCGGTTACGGTCTCGCCGCGGCCGTCTACCTCTTCATCGGCCACGCGGTCGCGGGCCGGATCCGCCACTTCTGACGGCCCTAGTCGCCGCAGCAGTCGGGTTCCAGGCCCGACGGCAGCCGTTCGCCCCCGAAGACCGCGGTGGTCGCCTCGTCCCCTCCGAGCGCGGCCACCGCCAGCAGCAGCGAACCGGCGGTCCAGCTCGTGCGCTCCTCGGGCCAGAAGGCCCGGTCGCCCTCGAAGACGTACCCCGTCCAGTACAGGCCGTCCTCGGCGCGCAGGTGCTGGATGGACTGGAGGACCTCAAGGGCCCGGTCGGACTCCCCCGTCACCCACAGGGCCAGGGCCAGTTCGCAGCTCTCGCCGCCCGTCACCCAGGGGTTGGGCAGCACACAGCGCACCCCCATGCCGGGGACGACGAAACGGTCCCAGCCCTCCTGTATCCGCTTGGTGGCGGCGGGTCCCGAGACCGCGCCGCCGAGGACGGGGTAGTACCAGTCCATCGAGTAGCGGCTCTTGTCCAGGAACCGCTCCGGGTGGCTGCGGATCGCGTGGCCGAGCGCCCCGGCCGCCAGTTCCCAGTCGGGCTGCGGCTCCTCGCGGGCGTCGGCGATGGCCAGGGCGCAGCGCAGCGCCTGGTGGATGGACGAGCAGCCGGTCAGCAGGGCGTCGTGGAGGGGGGTGCCGTCGGCATCGCGCTTCCAGCCGATCTGGCCGCCGGGCCGCTGGAGGCGCAGGACGAACTCGACGGCCGCGTACACCGTGGGCCACATCCGGTCGAGGAACGCGTCGTCGCCCGTCGCGAGGTAGTGGTGCCAGACGCCCACGGCGGCGTACGCGCAGAAGTTGGTCTCGCGGCTCAGGTCGGTGGGGTGTGCGGCATCGCCGTCCTGGTACGCGGCGTACCAGGAGCCGTCCTCGTTCTGATGCCGGGCGAGCCAGGCGTAGGCGCGGGCCGCGGCGTCGTGCTCACCGGCCGCGTCCAGTGCCATGGCGGCCTCGGTGTGGTCCCACGGGTCGAGATGGTGGCCGCGGAACCAGGGCAGCGCGCCGTCGTCGCGCTGCACCGCGCGCACGGCGGCGACGGTCTCGGCGGCCTGCGCTGCCGTGAGGACTCCGGGCAGGACGAGGTGCTCGGTCCGCTCGGGTGTGCTCACGCCTCGGTCCCGGGAAGGTGCGGCTTGGTCGCGTACGCCACGAAGCTCTTGCCGACCACCGGGTTGAGCAGTTGCTCGGCGACCCGGGTGACCCGGGGCTTCTTCATGATGTCCCAGACCAGCATCTTGTGGTACGCGCGCACCGGCAGGGCCTGGTCGTTGTCCACGCCGAAGGCGCACTTCAGCCACCAGTAGGGGCTGTGCAGCGCGTGCGCGTGGTGGGTGCCGTACGGCTTGAGCCCGGCCTCGCGGATCTTGCGGAGCAGTTCGTCGGCCCGGTAGATGCGGATGTGCCCGCCCTCGACCTCGTGGTACGCGTCGGACAGCGCCCAGCAGACCTTCTCGGGGCCGTAACGCGGCACGGTGACGGCGATCCGGCCGCCGGGCCGCAGGACCCGGACCATCTCGGCGAGGACGCCCTTGTCGTCCGGGATGTGCTCCATCACCTCGGAGATGATCACGACGTCGAAGGACTCGTCGGGAAACGGCAGGTTGAGCGCGTCGCCCTCCATCGCGGTGGCGGTGGCGCCCTCGGGGGCCTCCCCGGCCTCCTTCATCGCGGCGAACCACTTCGCGACCTCGCGGATCTCCTCGCCGTTCCGGTCCAGGGCCACCACCCGGGCGCCGCGCCGGTAGCACTCGAAGGCGTGCCGGCCGGCGCCGCAGCCCAGGTCGAGCACCCGGTCGCCTGCGGCGAGCGGGAAGCGGGTGAAGTCGACGGTCAGCACGACGGCCTGCCTTCGATGTCGGAGGAACAAATTGCGGGCATGTGGTCACCTGCGGGCATGGCGGGAGGCGATCGCCTGACGGTACAACTCGGCCGTACCGGCGGCCGCCCTGGCCCAGGTGAAGTGGGCCAGCACCCGCCCCCGGC
>DATCWZ010000023.1:0-7137 GCA_036566065.1 Streptomyces sp.
ACCGGGGGCCAAGCCGTCCGGATGCTGGACATCGACCCGGGCACCTTCGCCCGCGCCTACAACGGCATTGCCAACTCGACGCTGTGGTTCATCCACCACCTGCTGTACAACACGCCGACCGCACCGACCTTCGACGAGCGGTTCCGCAGGGAGTGGGCGTCGTACGAGACGTACAACACCGCGTTCGCCGATGCGCTGGCAGAGGAGGCCGCTCCGGGCGCAACGGTGCTGGTTCAGGACTACCACCTGACGCTGGTGCCGGGCCTGCTGCATGCGCGGCGCCCCGACCTGCGGATCGGGCACTTCTCTCACACCCCGTGGGCGCCGCCGGAGTACTACCGGATGCTGCCCGACGATGTGGCGCGGAGCGTGCTGACCGGCATCCTCGGTGCGGACCGGGCGGCGTTCCTGACCCGGCGCTGGGCGGAGGCGTTCGCCGACTGCTGCGAGTCGGTGCTCGGCGCCACCACGCAGCGCCCGGCCGACGGCGACCTGCTTGTCGTCCACGACGGGCGGACCACCCGGATCGGCGTGCACGGCCTGGGCACGGACGCCGACTTCCTGCGCGAACGGGCACACCGCCCTGATGTGGAATCGCGGCTGGCCGGGCTGCGGGAGGCCGTCGGCAGCCGCAAGGTGGTGGTGCGGGTGGACCGCACCGAGTTGAGCAAAAACATCGTGCGGGGGCTGCTGGCCTACCGGCACCTGCTGCGCTCCCGTCCGGAGTGGCTCGACAAGGTGGTGCATGTCGCATTCGCCTACCCGTCGCGGCACGACCTGCCGGAGTACCGGGAGTACACAGCAGCAGTGCAGCGGGTCGCCCAGGAGATCAATGACGAGTTCGGCACCGCAAGCTGGCAGCCGCTGATCCTGCACGTCCAGGACGACTTCGCGCGTTCCCTGGCTGCCTACCGCATCGCTGATGTGGCACTGGTCAATCCCATCAGGGACGGCATGAACCTCGTCGCCAAGGAGATCCCGGTGATTTCCGACACCGGTTGCGCCCTGGTGCTGTCCCGCGAGGCCGGTGCCTTTGCGGAGCTCGGGGAGGACTCCCTCGCGGTCAACCCCTATGACGTGATCGCCACAGCCGAGGCATTGCACCGAGCCCTGACCATGCCGGCCGCCGAGCGCACCGACCGCTGCAAGCGCCTGGCAGCAGCCGCCACCGCCCTGCCGCCGCAGAAGTGGTTCCTGGACCAACTGCACGCCCTGGCCTGAGCTGCGCTGTCCGCGCACCCGCGGGCCGTGTCATCCGCCCCTGCTCACCTCGGTCGCGAGGGAATCCAGCAGTGCGACAACGCCTGCAGGCCCGTCGACGACAAGGTCGGCGCGGTCGGCGAGCTCGCGGACCGGGGCCTCCCCGTCGGCGGTGGCACTGCACACCAGCAGGCCGGGGACGCCCTCGGTACGGAGCTTGTCCACGGCGCCGAAGGCGGCCAGGTCGCCCAGGTCGTCGCCGGCGTAGAGGACGGCGCGGGCCTTGCACTCATGCGCGAAGTCACGGAGGGCGGCGCCCTTGTCGGCGCCCGGGGGGCGCAGCTCCAGCACCATCCGGCCGGGCTCCGCCACCAGGCCGTGCCGCTCGGCGAGGGCCAGCAGCGGCCCGCGCAGCTGCTCCAGGGCGGTGTCCGGGTCCTCGGTACGGCGGGTGTGGACGGCAAGGGCACGCCCCTTGTCCTCGACCCAGGTGCCCGGCCGGGCACCGCTGCGGTCAAGGAACCCGGGGAGTTCCGCGCGGACGGCCGCGATGCCGGGGGGAATGTCCGGGGCACGCACCTGCCCGGTGACGGCGTCCCAGCGCTCGGCGCCGTAATGCCCGAGGACGACGAGATGATCGAGCCCGGCCACACCGGCGAAGCCGCCGTACCGGACCGCGACACCGGCGGGCCGCCCGGTGATCACGGCGATGGACGCGACCTTGGGCGCGAGCGCGGCGAGCGCGGCGACGGTGCCCGGGTGGGCACGGGCCTGTTCGGGGTCGGGGACGATGTCGGCGAGGGTGCCGTCGAAGTCCAGCGCGATCACGGCCCGCCGGGGCCGCGCGAGAAGCGCGGCGAGCCCGTCACGGCCGGCCGGAGTGGACGGAGTCGGCAGGGAACACCCCAGATTGCTGCCCATCCCCCGACCCTATCGGTGCCCGGGCCAAATCAAGCCCGTCCGGCGATTGAGGACCGGGGTCCGGGGCAGAGCCCCGGTTTCGGGAAGGGGCGGGTAGGGGAACAGCCCGCCGCAGGCGCACCCGCACCCGCATCCACCCGTCAGCGCCGCCCCCGCTTCGCCTCGCGGACCCGTCGCAGCCGATTCACCGTCACGGGGTCCGCCGCCAACGCCCGCCGGTCATCGATCAGCGCGTTCAGCAACTGGTAGTACCGGACCGGCGATATCCCGAGCTGCTCACGGATCGCCCGTTCCTTCGCCCCCGGCCCGGTCCAGGAGCGCCGCTCCAGGGCCAGCACCGCCCGCTCCTGCGCGGACAGCTCGTCCGCGGCATCGGAACGGTTCTCAGGGGTGGTCATATCAACCAACCTAACGCCCACCCCCGACACCGCCACTCGGCCAAACGCGCGGCCCGACTACTCCGCGCTCTCCGCCTCCCGCGCCTTGGTCGCGATCAGCGACAGCACAGTCTGCGGATTCCCATTCGGCTCCACCGCCTCGCCGATGCTCTCCTTGATCGCCTCACTCGCCTTCGCCCACGACGTCTTCCCGAACGGGTAGAGCTGCGAGTTCGGCAGCGCCTCCAGGAAGTCCACGAGCTGCTTGTGCTTCGGGTCGGTCTCCATCACCGCGGACGCGCTCTCCGTCACCGGCAGCAGGTCGTACTCGTCGGCGAACGACAGCACGTTCGCGTCGGTGTACGCGAAGTCGAGGAACTTGCCGATCTCCTCCCGGTGGCCGTTCTGCTTGAAGCCCATCATCCAGTCGGCGACACCCATCGACCCCTTGGTCGGCCCGTCGATGCCGGGCAGCGGCACCATGCCGACCTTGATGCCGTTCTTCTCCGCCTCCTGCATCAGCGTCGGGTGGCCGTTGAGCATGCCGACCTTCCCGTCGGTGAACGCCTCGAACGCCTTCGCCCGGTCGAGCTTGCCCGGCGGCACCGGCCCGGTGAGCCCCTTGCCGACAAGGTTGTCCTTCAGCCAACGGAACGTGTCGACGTTCTGCGAGGAGTCGATGTCGTACGAACCGGTGTCATTCGTGTAGCCGCCGCCCCCGCTGAGCAGCCACATGAGCGTCTCGGCCTGGGACTCCTCCGGGCCCAGCGGCAGCGCGAACGGGTAGGTGACCCCGCGCCGCTTGAGCTCGGTGGCGTCGGTCTTGATGTCGTCCCAGGTCTTCGGCGCGCTCAGCCCGGCGTTGGCGAACATCTTCTTGTTGTAGAAGAGCAGCCGGGTGCTCGCGACGAACGGCAGGCCGTACTGGTTGTTGTCCACCTTGCCCGCGTCGCTGAGCGAGGGAAGGAAGTTGGCCGTGGTACGGATCGTCAGCATGTCGTCGGCCGTGTAGAGCTTGCCCGCCTTGGCGTAGTCCGCGTAGGCGCCGATCTGGGCGATGTCGGGCGCCTGACCGCTCTTCACCATGTCGGCCACATCGCGGTCGACGTCCTTCCAGGAGAGGACGTTGACGTCGACGGAGATGCCGGGATTGGCCTTCTCGAAGTTCCTGGCGACGTTGTTCCAGTAGTTCTCGGAGCTGTTCTCCGGGCCGGTTCCGTAGTCGGCCGCGACCAGTTTCAGTGTGACGTCGTCCGAACCACCGTCACTGCTGCTGCAACCCGACAACGTCACTGTCGTCGCCAGTGCGGCCACGGCCGCTGTCAGACCCAAGAAGCGCCGCTGCACAGACCTGCCCCATCCCTCTTCACTTGCATCGTTACGTTTCCGGCGTCCCGTACACGGTCGCGGCCCCCTGAATGAGCTGCGATTTTCCCGCACCTTCGCCGTGGAGGTCTACACCACCCCCGTATCGCTTCGGCAACGTATCCGAAAACGGGCACGCCTGTACGACCGGGAGGGGTACGCAGAGTGACGAGTCGCCACCATCCGCCCAACTCCGGCCCGGACAGGCCCTGTTGGTCCGTACCAATGACACGAATGTACGATTCCGCCCCCGTGCGGGCGGCCGCCGCTGCCCGCCATTTTGTATGGGCGCGCAACAAACCAGGAAAGTGGACTAGACCTTTTGCGGCCGACCGGCGAAACTGTCTCCCGTGAGACATGTCATCGCCCTCGATGTGGGCGGCACAGGAATGAAGGCCGCCCTGGTCGGGGCCGACGGCGCCCTGCTCCATGAGGCGCGCCGGGCCACCGGGAGGGAGCGCGGCCCCGAGGCCGTCGTGGAGGGCATCCTCGCCTTCGCCGCCGACCTGCGCGCGTACGGCCAGGAACACTTCGGCGAGAGCGCCGTCGCCGCCGGGGTGGCCGTGCCCGGCATCGTCGACGCCGAGCGCGGGATCGCGGTGTACGCCGCCAACCTCAACTGGCACGACGTCCCGCTGCGCGCACTCCTCGGCGAGCGGCTCGGCGGCATACCGGTCGCCCTCGGCCACGACGTCAGGACCGGCGGCCTCGCCGAGGGCCGGATCGGCGCGGGCCGGGGCGCCGACCGCTTCCTCTTCGTACCGCTCGGCACCGGAATCGCCGGGGCCATCGGCATTAACGGCACCATCGAGGCGGGCGCCCACGGCTGCGCCGGTGAGATCGGCCACATCGTGGTCCGGCCGGACGGCCCGGACTGCGGCTGCGGCCAGCGCGGCTGCCTGGAGACCCTGGCCTCCGCCGCCGCCGTGACCCGTGCCTGGGCCGCCGCGTCCGGGAACCCGGAAGCGGACGCCGCGCACTGCGCGAAGGCCGTCGAGTCCGGCGACCCGGCCGCCGCGGAGGTCTGGCACGACGCGGTCGACGCACTCGCCGCCGGACTGGTCACCGCGGTGACACTGCTGGACCCCGCCCTGCTGATCATCGGTGGCGGTCTGGCCGAGGCGGGGGAAACCTTGTTCACACCACTGCGTGCGGCCGTCGAGGAACGTGTCACGTTCCAGAAGCTGCCTCACATCGTCCCGGCGGCCCTCGGGGACACCGCCGGATGCCTGGGCGCAGGGCTGCTCGCCTGGGATCTTCTCTCCACGGAGGTATCCGCCTGATGGCCGGACGCGCAGACAGCACAGTTCTCGCAGGTGGCCGGGTGGTGCTTCCCACCGGGACCGTCGAGAACGGCCGGGTGATCATCGAGGGCACCCGGATCGCCGGCAGCGCGCCGGAAGGGGCCCGGACGATCGACCTCACCGGCCACTGGGTGGTCCCCGGTTTCGTCGACATGCACAACCACGGCGGCGGCGGCGCGTCCTTCGCCACCGGCGGCGCCGACGACGTCCTGACCGGGGCCCGCACCCACCGCGAGCACGGCACGACCACCGTCGTCGCCTCCACCGTGACCGGCGACATGGACTTCCTGGCCCGGCAGGCCGGGATGCTGTCCGAACTCGTCGAACAGGGCGAGCTGGCCGGTATCCACTTCGAGGGCCCGTTCATCGCGCCCTGCCGCAAGGGCGCGCACAGTGAGGGCCTGCTGCGCCACCCTGATCCGGCCGAGGTCCGCAAGCTCCTCGAAGCGGCACGCGGTACGGCGAAGATGGTCACCCTCGCCACGGAGCTCCCGGGCGGCATCGACTCCGTACGGCTGCTCACCGAGCACGGGGTGATCGCCGCGATCGGCCACACCGACGCGACGTACGAGCAGACCGTCGAGGCGATCGACGCCGGGGCCACCGTGGCCACCCACCTCTTCAACGCGATGCCGCCGCTCGGCCACCGCACGCCCGGGCCGATCGCCGCCCTCCTGGAGGACGACCGCATCACCGTCGAGCTGATCAACGACGGCACCCATCTGCATCCCGCCGCCCTGGAGCTCGCCTACCACCGCGCGGGCGCCGACCGGGTCGCGCTGATCACCGACGCCATGGACGCGGCCGGGGCGGGCGACGGCGAATACCAGCTCGGCCCGCTCGGCGTCATCGTCAAGGACGGCGTCGCCCGGCTGGCGGAGGGCGGCTCCATCGCGGGCTCCACCCTCACCCTGGACACCGCATTCCAGCGGGCGGTGACCGTCGACGGGCTGTCCGTCGACGATGTCGTACGGTCCATCTCCGCGAACCCCGCACGGCTCCTCGGCCTGTACGACAGGGTCGGCTCGCTGGACCCGGGCAAGGACGCGGACCTGGTGGTCCTGGACGCGGACTTCGTGCTCAAGGGCGTCATGCGCAGAGGCGAATGGATCATCGAACCCCGGATCGGGTGAGCACCGCGTACCGATGAGTTGAACACGTAACGAAGAGACGGCGGTTGGTCCGGAGGTCTGGGCCCGCCATCTTCTGTTTGGCATGATCAACAAAGCCGCGCTGTAAAGGGAGAAGGCGCGTTCCGCCGAGGAACCGAAGGACCGGGGTACACGTGATCCTGACCGTCACACTGAACACCGCGCTCGATCTGACGTATTCGGTCCCCGCGCTCGTACCGCACACCAGCCACCGCGTCGCCGAGATATCCGAGCATCCGGGCGGCAAGGGCATCAATGTCGCCCGGGTGCTCGGCGCGCTCGGCCACGAGACGGTGGTGACCGGCTTCGCCGGGGGCGCCAACGGAGCCGTCCTGCGCCACCTGCTCGCGGACCTGCAGCAGCGGGGCGCGCCGGTCACCGACGCGCTCGTCACCATCGTGGGAAACACCCGCCGCACCCTGGCCGTCGCCGACCGCTCCTCCGGCGATACCACGCAGTTCAACGAGCCCGGCCCGCACATCAGCGCGGCCGAATGGGCCACCTTCCTGGACACCTACGCCGGCCTGCTCCCCCGCTCCCGGGCCGTCGCCCTGTGCGGCAGCCTGCCGCCGGGCATCCACGTCGGCGCGTACGCGCATCTGATCCGGCTCGCCCGCGGCGCCCACGTCCCCGTACTCCTGGATACCAGCGGGGAGCCGCTGCGCCGGGGCATCGCCGCCCGACCCGACCTGGTCAAGCCGAACGCCGACGAGTTGGCCGGGCTCACCGGCTCCCGCGAACCGCTGCGCGCCACCCGCGAGGCCCGCCGCCGGGGCGCGCACAGCGTGATCGCGTCGCTCGGCGCGGACGGGCTGCTCG
>DATCWZ010000585.1:0-3679 GCA_036566065.1 Streptomyces sp.
ACCGGGGGACTGGTCGCGGGGCTGGTCACCGCGGGCCTGCTGAGCGGCGCCGCCCAGGTCCACCGGGCCCGCGGCGGCCTGCTGGCCCCGCTGATCGGCGAGGACAACCGGCTCTCCACCTCGCGGGCGGTCGCCGCGTCCTGGGTGCTGCTCGCCGTGTTCTCCGTCCTGGTCCTCGCCCTCCAGTTGGCCGGCGCGTCCGATCACGCCGACCGCGACGCGCTGATCGAGGGCCTGGACCTGGTGCGCGGTGCCGGGCTGCTGACGGTGCTCGCGCTGGTGTGCGCCGTCGCCGTACTCGTACGCCGCGTGGTGACCGTACGGATCCTGGGCCAGCGGCTGCAGAAGCTGCGCGCCGACCGGCCGCACGCCGCCGACCTGCTCACCGACGACGCGGGGCGCGGCAGCTTCAGCGATGTGCAGTACGTGCTGGTCAGCACCGTCGCCGTCGTCTTCGCGGCAGTCCGCCTCGCACGCAGGCCCGAGCAACTGCCCGATCTGCCGTGGGGGCTGGCGCTCCTGGTGGCCGTGTCGGCCACCGCTTACTTCACCGGGAAGTACGCGGAGGGCGGGCGGCCCGTCATCCTGTCGGTCGTACGCGCCCGCGAGGCGGGCGATCTGGACGCCCCGGTCCGTACCGGTGACGACATCGAGATCCGCGGAGCCGGTTTCGTACCGCCCGGCGCGGGCAGCCCCGACCGGCTGGCCGGGGTCGTCGTACGGATCGGCGCGGTGCATGTCCATGTGCCGCTGATCCCGGTGACGGGCGGCTTCGCGAACCCCTCCGACACGGTGCTCACCGTGCCGGTCCCGGTGGAGGTCGAGCCGGGCACCGTGGACGTCCAGGTGGTCACCGCCGCCGGGGTGGAGACCAACCGCTGCTCGATCCAGGTCACGGATTGACCTCGTTTTGACCCGCTTCCCTCACGGTTGAGCAGTACCTACCCGCCGTCCGTATCGTCTGCTGACGTCATCTGTTGAATGTGCAACGGAAGCGGGGAGAGGGATGCGGATGCATGGATACGGCGGCACCACACACGGGCCACAACGGCCAGGCTTCCGGGAGCGGGCGCGGGAGTACGCCCTGCTGCCGCTGCGGATCTTTCTCGGCTTCACCTTCGTCTACGCGGGGATCGACAAGCTGACCGACAGCGTGTTCCTGTCGGCGAGCGGTCCGGGCTCCATCGGCGACACGATGAGGGCGGTACGGGACACCGCGGCCATTCCCGCCCTCGTCGACCTGGCGCTGAAGAACCCCGAGGGCTTCGGCTACGCCATCGCGATCGGCGAACTCGCCGTCGGCCTCGGCACGCTCGTCGGGCTGTGGGCCAGGCTCGCCGCCCTTGGCGGCGCGCTGATCTCGCTGAGCCTGTGGCTGACGGTGAGCTGGCAGACGGAGCCGTACTACTACGGCAACGATCTGGTCTATCTCATGGCCTGGCTTCCGCTGCTGCTGGCGGGAGCGGCCGCGTTCTCCGCCGACGCCTTCCTCGCGGCGCGGCGACGGCGCAGCCGGTAGGCGACCCAGGTCACGCCGGCGGCCAGCCACAGGCCGCCGGTGAACAGCGGGACGAAAAATGTCCACGGGACGTTCCACACCCCCGCGGCGTCCGCCGCGTAACTCGCGGCCAGCGCGAGCATCACCACGCCCGCGACCGCGCGGCCCGGCCGGATCTCATGACGCAGCACGGGCGACCTCCACCTGTCCGATGCCGACTTCCAGTCTCAGCTCCACGGTGCCCGCCGGGGCGCTGCCGCTGACCGGGGGAAGGGTCTGCTGCTGCTTCCTGTCGGGGGCGACATCCACGTCCTCGCGCCGCTCGGACGGCAGTTGGATGTCCCCGAGCCCCGCCTCCGCGTCCACCTTCACCGTCATCCCCTTCGGTACGACGACGAGCGCGCGGCCCGCCCCGACCTCCACATGCGTGCGGAGCGTGCCGCCCTTCGGGACGGTGACCCGGGACAGATCGAGCGTGGCCACCCCGGTGTCCAGTTCGTAGTGGGGCCGCACGGCGGCGGCCGACGCGGGCCGCCAGTCCTTGCGGGCCCAGTCGGTGCCGATGTCCTTCGGTACGGCCGCCGCGCCCGCCAGCAGCCCCGCCGTGATCACCGACAGCATCACGGTGCCGAACCCGGTCCTGCCGAAGACGGAGCTGACCAGCAGACCGAGGCCGAACACCGCGAGCGCGGCGGCGAGACCAATCTGCAGGCTCGTGCCCAGCGGATGCGTCCCCCAGCTCAGCCCGGTGCCGAGCCCGCCCGCGATCAGCGCGAGCAGGAACACCAGGCCGCCGATCGACCGCGGGCCCCGCGTCCCGCGAGGGCGGTAGGGCACCCGGAACGCGGCGTCCGCAGCGGGCCTGGTCCGGTGATGCGCGCTCCGCTGCGTGGAGCCGGCCACCGCGTCGGCGGGACCCCACAGATATCCGGCCCCCAGCGGGCCCGATGTGCCGTCCTTGACGATCGGGTCACGCCACCAGGACGGGCTGCCGCCCCGCGTCGGCGGCGCCTTCACCTCGGGCGGCGCGCCGTGTCCCGCGGGGGGCACGCTGCCCGGCGCCGACGGGGCCGCCGTCGCGTCGGCCGGGGCGTCGGGCACCGTATCGCGGTGCTGTGTCCATACGGAGAAGCCGAGCACGGCCAGCGACAGCATCGCGGCGAACGCCAGCATCCCGCCGTTCTGCAGCATCGACAGGAAGAGGCCGCAGCCGGCCAGCGCCAGCACCAGCGCGATCAGTGACGCGCCCTCCACCCGGCCCGACAGCAGCCGGCGTGCCTCGTTCTCCTCCTCGCCCTCCAGGGGGAGCAGCAGCCATGCGAAGCCGTAGAAGATCAGACCGATGCCGCCGGTCACCGACAGCACCCCGACCACGATCCGGAAGATCACCGGGTCCACGTCGCAGTACCGCCCGAGCCCGCCGCACACCCCGGCCACCACCTTCTGCCGCGGGCTGCGCCGCAGCCCGGGTTTCGGATCGGGTGGCGGCGTGACGCCGGGGGAGGCGTCCTGGGGAACGGTCATGGCTCCATGGTGACGGTCCGTACGCCCCGGCGGCACCCGCGCCGACCCTGGACGGACCCTGATATTGCCGCCGGGTACCCCTGAGACGGGCGGGCATCAGGGTCGCGTCCGGGACGGACCCTGATGCCACACCCGGCGGGTCCGTGTGACCATCGGTCCATGCCAGCCGCCACCACCCGAGCCGCAAGCTCCCTCGCCGCCGACCCGGAGGAGCCACCGGTCCGCAAGCTGTACCGCAGCGCCGACGGCCGGCTGCTCGGCGGCGTGGCGCGCGGCCTCGCGGGCCATCTGGGGCTGCCCGTCGCCTGGGTCAGGTTCGTGTTCCTCGGGCTGTTCCTCGCGGACGGCCTGGGCGCCCTGCTCTACGCGGTGTTCTGGATCGTCGTCCCGCTCGGTGTCGGCGGTGTGGAGACCAACCGCTCCGTCTTCGAGACCGCCCCCGACGGGCGCCGCAGACTCCGCAAACCGGACAAGGGGCAGGTCTTCGCTCTGGTCGCGCTGACCGTCGGCGCGCTGATCTTCGTCGGCAATGTCGACATGGGCAACGAGGCCGACCGGTACATCTGGCCGACGCTGCTCATCGGCGCCGGTTCCGTCCTCGTGTGGCGCCAGGCCGACAACGCGCGGCGGGCCCGCTGGATGGAGGTCGGCCGCCGC
>DATCWZ010000018.1:0-2833 GCA_036566065.1 Streptomyces sp.
TCGGCACCCCGAAGGCCAACCTGGCGTACATCGCCAGCCTGCCGCAGCGCTCGCGCCAGTACAGCATGTTCATCACACCGAACTCCTTCACCACCCCGATCATGACCAAGTCGTTCCGGCTGGAGTGCGAGGTGCTGGAGGCCGGCTACCCGCGCAACGATGTCTTCCACGCGCCGGACCGGGTGGAGCGGGCGGCGGCGGTACGCGAGAAGCTCGGCATCCCCGCGAAGAAGAAGGTCGTCCTGTACGCGCCGACCTGGCGCGACGACCAGCGCTACGGCGGGCGCCGGTTCAAGCTGGACAACCACATCGACGTCGACGCGGCCCGCAAGAAGCTCGGTGACGACCATGTCCTGCTGTACCGGAAGCACCACAAGGTCCTGGACAGCATCCCGGGCGCCGGACAGGGCTTCGTCTGGGACGTCACGTACTACCCGGACATCGCCGACCTGTACCTGATCGCCGATGTGCTGATCACGGACTACTCGTCGGTGCTGTTCGACTACGCCCACTCCGGGCGGCCGATGCTGTTCTTCACGTACGACCTGGAGCACTACCGGGACACCCTGCGTGGCTTCTACTTCGACTTCACCTCGCGCGCCCCGGGACCGCTGATCAAGACGTCGGAGGAGCTCGTCGACGCCATCCGCGACATCGACGCGGTGACGGAGGAGTACAAGGAGAAGTACGCCCAGTTCAAGGTGGACTTCTGCGAGCCGTCCGACGGCCTGGCCTCGGCCCGTGTGGTCGACCGGATGCTGGCCGTCAACGGTGGCTGACCCGGCTCCGAAGTGAGCGCGGTTGTTACCACGGCCGCGCCCGGCTCCTTCCCGAACGCCCGCCTCCGGCGGCCCGCCCGCTGTCCGGCGTGCGGAACGGGCAGGCACCGGGCGCGGCCGCTCGCGTAATGTGCTGTGCGGGGAGGAAACCCCGCAGAGCCCGCTCACGCGCCCGTGACGGGCCTCCTGGTGCGGCAGGGCGCGAGCAAGAGTGTGAGGAAGTACGTGTCAGATGCCAGGCCGGGTGTGACCGACGCCCGCAGGATCGTGGTCAAGGTCGGGTCCTCCTCACTCACCACCGCGTCGGGCGGCCTCGACGCCGACCGGGTCGACGCACTGGTCGACGTGCTCGCCAAGGTCAGGAACAGCGCCGACCGGGAGATAGTGCTGGTCTCCAGCGGTGCCATCGCGGCCGGTCTCGCACCGCTCGGCCTGGTCCGCAGGCCCCGCGACCTGGCCCGCCAGCAGGCCGCGGCCAGCGTCGGCCAGGGGCTGCTCGTGGCCCGCTACACCGCTTCCTTCGCCCGGTACGCCGTACGCGTCGGCCAGGTCCTGCTGACCTCGCACGACACCAGCAGGCGCGCCCACTACCGCAACGCCTACCGGACCCTGGACCAGCTCCTGAAGATGGGGGCGCTGCCCATCGTCAACGAGAACGATACTGTGGCCACCGACGAGATCCGTTTCGGTGATAATGACCGGCTCGCCGCGCTCGTTGCCCACCTCGTCCACGCCGATCTCCTGGTCCTGCTGTCCGATGTGGACGGCCTGTACGACGGCGACCCGAGCACCCCCGGCACCAGCCGTATCGCAGAGGTCAGCGGGCCCGCCGATCTGGAAGGCGTGTCGATCGGCAGCGCGGGGAAGGCGGGCGTCGGCACCGGCGGCATGGTCACCAAGGTCGAGGCCGCCAGGATCGCCACCGCCGCCGGAATCCCCGTCGTCCTCACCTCCGCGAGCCGCGCCGGGGACGCCTTCGCGGGCCGCGACACGGGGACGTATTTCCACCGCACCGGACGCCGCTCGGCCGACCGGCTGCTCTGGCTGGCCCACGCCTCGGCCCCGAAGGGCGCGCTGACCCTCGACGACGGGGCGGTACGGGCCGTCGTCGAACGCCACAGCTCGCTGCTGCCCGCCGGGATCTGCGCGGTCGAGGGAGGGTTCTCCGCCGGGGAACCGGTCGAACTGCGCGACCTGACGGGCCGGGCCATCGCCCGAGGACTCGTCAACTTCGACGCCAAGGAGATCCCGCAACTCCTCGGCCGCTCAACACATGAGCTGGCACGTGAACTCGGACCCGCTTACGAACGTGAGGTCGTACACAGGGACGATCTCGTCGTCCTCGTACCCCGCCACACCACCCGAAACGGCTGAAACTCGGGCCGGACGGCAGAGAGCTTCGGCAAAACCGCCCCACGCCGGGCCTCCGACTGGTCAACTTTGTAGCGGGGACACAGGGGGTCAGCCGCAGTCAGCCAGCCAGCAGTCAGCACAGCAACGCATTCACAGGAGGCCGCCGGTGAGACGAGTGCGCCCGGGGGCGACCCCCCGCGGAACGGGTAGCCGCGCCCTGACCAGCGTCGGAGCGGGAGCCGACTTCGGCGGTGGCCTGGTGGGCGACCGGAGCGACCGCGCCGTCCGGGCGGAACCGATGCCGGCCAAGGAGGAACGCACCCCGTCCAGGCTGTGGCACATCACCCTCAGCGTCTCCGGCGGCGAGATTCCGCTGACGGAGGTCCGGCGCGGCCTCGAACAGCTCGCGCACGACCACCCCTTCCTGCTGACCAGCCGGTACGCGAACGACCACGCCGAGGTCCGCTACTGGGAAGAGGCACGCGACCTTCATGACGCGGCGGCGGTGGCGCTGCGGCTCTGGGGCGAGCACCGCTCCACGGCCCGGCTGCCCCCGTGGGAGATCGTCGGCCTTGAGGTCATCGACCGTGAGACTTATCACCAGCGCGTCGCCGAGGGATACGGTCCGCCACCGGCCGCCCCGGTCGGGGTGCACCCGTACTGACCGGTGCGGCGTCTCGCATCACGGGATCGGTGATGAA
>DATCWZ010000004.1:0-6991 GCA_036566065.1 Streptomyces sp.
CATCTTGATCTGGATGTCGTCCGCGTTGACCAGGTATTCGCTGGTCACCCCGAAGCGGCCGGACGCCACCTGCTTGATCGCCGAGCGCATGGAATCGCCGTTGGCCAGCGGCCGCTTCGGCGTGACCAGCGAATACCTCACCGCCGCCGACGACCTGCAGATCAAGATGGCCCAGGGGGCCAAGCCCGGCGAGGGCGGCCAGTTGCCCGGCCACAAGGTCTACCCGTGGATCGCGTCGACCCGGCACTCCACGCCCGGCGTCGGCCTCATCTCGCCGCCGCCCCACCACGACATCTACTCCATCGAGGACCTGGCCCAGCTCATCCACGACCTCAAGAACGCCAACCCGGCCGCCCGCATCCATGTGAAGCTGGTCTCCGAGGTCGGCGTCGGCACGGTCGCCGCCGGTGTCTCCAAGGCCCACGCGGACGTCGTCCTCATCTCCGGGCACGACGGCGGGACCGGCGCGTCCCCGCTCACCTCGCTGAAGCACGCGGGCGGCCCCTGGGAGCTCGGCCTCGCCGAAACCCAGCAGACCCTGCTGCTCAACGGGCTGCGCGACCGCATCGTCGTACAGACCGACGGCCAGCTCAAGACCGGCCGCGACGTCGTCATCGCCGCGCTGCTGGGCGCCGAGGAGTTCGGCTTCGCCACCGCGCCGCTCGTCGTCTCCGGCTGCATCATGATGCGTGTCTGCCACCTGGACACCTGCCCGGTCGGCATCGCCACCCAGAACCCGGTCCTGCGCGAGCGCTTCTCCGGCAAGGCCGAATACATCGTCAACTTCTTCGAGTTCATCGCCGAGGAGGTCCGCGAGATCCTGGCCGAGCTCGGTTTCCGTACGCTGGAGGAGGCCGTCGGCCGCGCCGAACTCCTGGACACCAGGCGGGCCATCACCCACTGGAAGGCCCAGGGCCTCGATCTGGCCCCCGTCTTCCACGTACCCGAACTGCCCGAGGGCACCGCCCGCCACCAGGTCGTCCCACAGGACCACGGCCTGGCCAAGGCACTCGACAACCAGCTCATCAAGCTCGCCGCCGACGCCCTGGGCGCCGGGAGCGCCGAGGCGGCCCAGCCGGTACGCGCACAACTCGCGATCCGTAACATCAACCGGACCGTCGGCACGATGCTCGGCCACGAAGTGACGAAGAGGTTCGGCGGCGCCGGTCTGCCCGACGACACCATCGACATCACGTTCACCGGCTCGGCCGGCCAGTCCTTCGGCGCCTTCATCCCCAGCGGGGTGACCCTCCGGCTGGAGGGCGACGCCAACGACTACGTCGGCAAGGGCCTGTCCGGCGGCCGGATCGTGGTCCGCCCCGACCGCGGCGCCGACCACCTCGCCGAGTACTCCACCATCGCGGGCAACACCATCGCCTACGGCGCGACGGGCGGCGAACTGTTCCTGCGCGGCCGGACCGGCGAGCGCTTCTGCGTCCGCAACTCCGGCGCGACCGTCGTCTCCGAAGGCGTCGGCGACCACGGCTGCGAGTACATGACGGGCGGTCACGCCGTCGTCCTCGGCGAGACCGGGCGCAACTTCGCCGCCGGTATGTCGGGCGGCACCGCCTACGTCATCGACCTCGACCGGGACAACGTCAACCCCGGCAACCTCGGCGCGGTCGAGACGCTCTCCGACGACGACCAGCAGTGGCTGCACGACGTGGTGCGCCGCCACCGGGAGGAGACCGGATCCACGGTCGCCGCGAAGCTGCTGGCCGACTGGCCGGCCGCCGCGGCCCGCTTCAGCAAGATCATTCCGTCCACGTACAAGGCAGTGCTCGCCGCCAAGGACGCCGCTGAGCTCGCCGGTCTCTCCGAGCGGGAGACCACCGAGAAGATGATGGAGGCGGCGACCCATGGCTGACCCCAAGGGCTTCCTGACCACCGGCCGCGAGGTCGCGGAGATCCGCCCGGTGCAGGAGCGGGTGAAGGACTGGAACGAGGTGTACGTTCCGGGCTCACTGCTCCCGATCATCAGCAAGCAGGCGGGCCGCTGCATGGACTGCGGCATCCCGTTCTGCCACAACGGCTGCCCGCTCGGAAACCTCATCCCCGAGTGGAACGACTACGCCTACCGCGAGGACTGGACGGCCGCCTCCGAGCGGCTGCACGCCACGAACAACTTCCCGGAGTTCACCGGGCGGCTGTGCCCAGCCCCGTGCGAGTCGGCGTGTGTGCTGGGCATCAACCAGCCGCCCGTCACCATCAAGAACGTCGAGGTCTCCATCGCGGACAAGGCGTGGGAACGCGGCGACATCACCCCGCAGCCGCCCGAGCGGCTCTCCGGCAAGACCGTCGCCGTCATCGGCTCAGGCCCCGCCGGGCTCGCCGCCGCGCAGCAGTTGACCCGGGCCGGGCACACGGTCGCCGTGTACGAGCGCTCGGACCGCATCGGCGGCCTGCTGCGGTACGGCATCCCCGCGTTCAAGATGGAGAAGTCGCACATCAACCGCCGCATCGAGCAGATGCGCGCGGAGGGCACGAAGTTCCGTACGGAGGTGGAGATCGGCAAGGACATCGACGCCGCCAGGATCCGCCGCCGCTACGACGCGGTCGTCATCGCCGCGGGCGCCACGGTCTCCCGGGACCTGCCCGTGCCGGGCCGTGAACTGAACGGCGTCCACTTCGCGATGGAGTACCTGCCGCTCGCCAACAAGGTGCAGGAGGGCGACCTGACGGTCTCCCCGATCACCGCCGAGGGCAAGCACGTCATCGTCATCGGCGGCGGCGACACCGGCGCCGACTGCGTCGGCACCGCGCACCGGCAGGGCGCGGCGTCCGTCACCCAGCTTGAGATCATGCCGAGGCCGGGCGACGACCGCAACGCCAACCAGCCCTGGCCGACCTTCCCCATGCTCTACAAGGTCACCTCGGCGCACGAGGAGGGCGGCGAGCGGGTCTACTCCGTCTCCACCACCCACTTCGAGGGCGACGAGCACGGCAACGTCCAGGCGCTGCACATGGTCGAAGTGGAGTTCAAGGACGGCAGGTTCGAGCAGAAGCCCGGCACCGAACGGAGCATCCCCGCCCAGCTCGTGACACTGGCGATGGGCTTCACCGGAACCGACCGGTCGAACGGCCTGGTCGAGCAGTTCGGCGTCGAACTCGACGAACGGGGTAACGTGGCACGTGACGAGAACTTCGCCACCAACGTCGACGGCGTGTACGTCGCGGGTGACGCGGGCCGCGGCCAGTCCCTGATCGTCTGGGCCATCGCGGAGGGCCGCTCGGCGGCCCGGGCGGTGGACCACTATCTGACCGGAGCGAGCGCACTGCACGCCCCGATCCGCCCGACGGACCGTTCACTGACGGTCTGATCCCGGCACCGGACGTCCCGTACAACGGCGTACGGAACTGAATACGGCGCCTGCCTCGTCCCCGACCGGACCACGGCAGGCGCCGTTGGTGCGTTCAGGGCGGGGTTTCAGACCGCTGCGGTCAGCGCCGCGGTCCTCGCCACCACCACCGCGGCCAGCAGGCCCAGCAGGACCGCTCCCGCCGCGATCTGGACCGCCGAGGTCCGCAGCTTCGCCGGGGCGTACGCGAGCACATACGTCACCAGGCCGCCGGTCAGCAGCCCGCCCAGGTGCCCCTGCCACGAGGTGAGCGCGGCGGAGATGACCATCCAGAGCAGAAAACCGGCCATGAACTGGTTGACCGCACGCATGTCCCGGCCCAGACGCCGGTTGATGACGTAGAAGGAGGCGGCGAGGCCGAAGATGGCGCCCGAGGCGCCCACCGTCGTATCGTTCGGCGACGCCAGCACGTACACGAGCACCGAACCGCCCACCGCGGACAGCAGATACAGCGCCAGATACCGCGCCCGGCCAAGCTGTCCCTCGACGACCCGGCCCAGACTCCACAGCGCGAACATATTGAAGACGAGATGCATCACGCCGAACGAGTTGTCCGGCGCCAGATGCAGAAAGGCCCCCGTCACCAGCCGGTACCACTCCCCGCCGGCCACCCCGACCAGGTCGTAGCCGTACGCGGTCCCGCCCCGGTAGTAGTACCGGCCGCCGTCGGAGTCCAGGAGCAGTGCGCCGAGCGTCCCGAACCGGTCCACCGTCAGGGGCCGGACCACCTCGACGACGTACGCGATGATGTTCAGCGCCATCAGCGTGTATGTCACGTACGGGGCCGCGGCCGTTGGTACCGCGCCGCCGAATATGGACCGCGCCCGGCGGACGGAGCGCTGACCCTCCTTCACGCACTCCACGCAGTGATGGCCGACCGGGGCCTCGCGCATGCAGTCCGGGCAGATGTACCGGTCGCAGCGCGTGCAGCGTACATACGTCTCGTACGACGGGTGGCGATAGCACCTGGTGGCAGCGGCTTCCAAGGCCTGCTCCTTCGATCGCGGGCGGAGCGGTAACCGCAGGTGCGGCGGCGCCAAGATAGCGAACGGCCAGGTCCGGCGGCGCACGTGGGGTTGGATGGCCTCATGACATCGACTTCATGGGCGGACTTCCGGGCCGCGGAGCCGGCCTTCGCCGACACCGTGCGCAAGCGCTTCGAGCAGTACAGGCACCATGTCCTGGCGACCCTCCGCAAGGACGGCTCGCCGCGGGTCACCGGCCTCGAGGTGGACTTCCGGCTCGGGGAGCCGTTCCTCGGCATGATGCCGAACTCCCGCAAGGCGCTGGACCTGCGGCGCGACCCGCGCTTCGCGGTGCAGGCCAATCCCGGGCCCGACGCCGAGATGGCCGACGGGGACGTCCGGATCTCCGGGCGCGCGGTCGAGGTGACCGACCCCGAGGTGCTGGCCCGGTTCATCGAGGCCGTGCGGCCGCCGGAGCCCTTCCACCTCTTCCGGGTGGAGCTGACCGAGGTGGTCCATACCGGCCTCGACGGGGAGGAGATTGTCGTACGGGTATGGCGCCCCGGCCACGCGCTGCGCACGATCCGCCGGGGCAACGACGACAGCACGGTCCGCGAGACGCCCTGACCGGGCCGGCCCCGGCGTGGCGTGATACGCGCCCGCCGGGAGAACGTGCTACGGTTGCCTAGTTGCAGTTTTGGTACCCATGACTTTATGTGCGCCTGACGGGAACCCGCTCAGGCGCATTATTGTTTTCCGGCATTTCTCCGGATGGGGCTCAATTGCGGCGACTTGGAATTCGTAAAATGCGAATTTCCGGCACTGCACCTCTTAAGGAGAACGACATGGCTACTGGAACCGTGAAGTGGTTCAACTCGGAAAAGGGCTTCGGCTTCATCGAGCAGGACGGCGGCGGCGCCGACGTCTTCGCCCACTACTCCAACATCGTGGCCCAGGGCTTCCGTGAGCTCCAGGAGGGCCAGAAGGTCTCCTTCGACGTCACGCAGGGCCAGAAGGGCCCGCAGGCGGAGAACATCGTCCCGGCCTGACTTTCCGCCGGACGCGTACCTCGCAACCGGGGCTCGCACCGAGAGGTGCGGGCCCCGGTTTGTGGTGTCCGGGGCCGGACAGCCTGACCTTTTCGAACCTGCGTTGTGACGGCAGTCCTGGGGCCCACAACACGCAGTGCATACAGCAGTCCGCAGTAATCCCAGGAATCCCCCAGGAGGGCAATTCCGTATGACCCGCTTCGAACGCCAGGACCGACCGGCCGCGAGCCGCCCGACGAGGGGGCGCGGCCAGGACCGGGCACCGTCGCACACCAAGGGATCCGCCAGGGGGTCCGCCAGGGGATCCGGCCGGGCGCCGTCGCGCCGCAGGGCCGTACCGGCCCAGGGCGGCGAGTTCGCGCTGCCGGAGACCATCACCCCCGCGCTGCCCGCCGTCGAGGCGTTCGCCGACCTGGACATGCCCGCCGCGCTGCTGAAGACCCTCACCGCCCAGGGCATGGCCACGCCGTTCCCGATCCAGGGTGCGACCCTGCCGAACTCGCTGGCGGGCCGGGACATCCTCGGCCGGGGCCGCACCGGCTCGGGCAAGACCCTGGCCTTCGGCCTCGCGCTGCTCGCCCGTACCGCCGGACGGCGCGCCGAGCCGCACGCCCCGCTGGCACTCGTGCTGGTCCCGACCCGCGAGCTCGCACAGCAGGTCACCGAGGCCCTCACGCCGTACGCCACCTCCGTCAACCTGCGTACTGCCACGGTCGTCGGCGGTATGTCGCTCGGCAGGCAGGCCGCTACGCTGCGCCGGGGCGCCGAGGTGGTCGTCGCCACCCCCGGCCGGCTCAAGGACCTCATCGAGCGCGGCGACTGCCGCCTCGGCTCCGTCGCCATAACGGTCCTCGACGAGGCCGACCAGATGGCCGACATGGGCTTCATGCCGCAGGTCGTCGCCCTGCTCAAGCAGGTCGAGCCGGGCGGCCAGCGGATGCTGTTCTCCGCGACCCTGGACAAGAACATCGACCGGCTGGTCACGATGTTCCTGTCCGACCCCGTCGTGCACTCGGTCGACCCGTCGGCGGGCGCCGTCACCACCATGGAGCACTACGTGCTGCATGTGGCGGACGAGACCGACAAGAAGGCGGTCGCCACCCGGATCGCCGCCCGCGAGGGCCGCGTGATCATGTTCGTGGACACCAAGCGCGGCGCCGACCGGTTCGCCAAGCGGCTCCTCGCCTGCGGCGTACGGGCCGCCGCCCTGCACGGCGGGCGGTCCCAGCCGCAGCGCAACAGGACGCTGGAACAGTTCAAGAACGGCCAGGTCACCGCGCTCGTCGCGACGAACGTCGCGGCCCGCGGCATCCACATCGACGACCTCGACCTGGTCGTCAACGTGGACCCGCCGACCGACCACAAGGACTACCTGCACCGCGGCGGGCGCACGGCGCGGGCGGGGGAGTCCGGCAGCGTCGTCACGCTGGTGCTGCCCGAGGAGAAGCGGGAGATGACCCGGCTGATGGCCGCTGCGGGCATCACGCCGCACACCCGGCGCATCAGGTCCGGCGACGAGGAGCTGACCAGGATCACAGGCGCGCGTGAGCCGTCCGGTGTCGCGGTCGTCATCGAGGTGCCGCAGCAGGCGCAGCCGAAGCCGCGTACGCGCACGGGC
>DATCWZ010000122.1:0-2589 GCA_036566065.1 Streptomyces sp.
GCCGGGGCCCGCGAATCCCCGCAGGGCGCGGCGTTCAGCCCGCGCCGCCGCCGGCCCTGACCAGCCCCGTCTCGTACGCGAGAACGACGACCTGGACCCGGTCCCGCAGGTTCAGCTTGGTGAGGATGCGGCCGACGTGCGTCTTCACGGTCGCTTCGGACAGCACGAGACGGCCCGCGATCTCGCCGTTCGACAGGCCCTGGGCGACCAGCAGCATCACTTCGCGTTCGCGCTCGGTGAGCTTCTCCACGTACTTGTGGCCCGGCTCCCTGGTGTTGCTCGGCAGCATCGGGGCGAACCTGTCCAGCAGCCGGCGGGTGGTGGACGGGGCGACGACGGCGTCACCGATGTGCACGGAGCGGATCGCGGAGAGCAGCTCGCCCGGCGGCACGTCCTTGAGCATGAAGCCGCTGGCCCCGGCCTTCAGCCCGGAGAACGCGTACTCGTCAAGGTCGAACGTGGTCAGGATGAGCACCTTCGGCGGATCGGTCCGCGCGCAGATGCGGCGGGTCGCCTCCACTCCGTCCAGCCTCGGCATCCGTACATCCATCAGCACCACATCGACGGCCGTCGACCGCAGGACCTCGATCGCCTCCGCGCCGTCGCCCGCCTCGGCCACGACCTCCATGTCCGGCTGGGCGGCCAGCACCATCCGGAAGCCGGTGCGCAGCAGCGCCTGGTCGTCGACCAGCATCACTCGGATCGCCATGAGCTGTCCTGTCCTTCCTTCGGTGACCGCGGCCTGCAGGCCCTCAGTGGTTGGCCGGTTTGAGCGGGAGCAGCGCGCTGATCCGGAAGCCGCCGCCGGGCCGCGGCCCGGCGTCCAGCGTGCCGCCGACCATCCCGACCCGTTCCCGCATGCCGATCATCCCGTGCCCCGCGCCGTCCGCCCCGCCGTCCTCGTACAGCTCATGCGCCACACCACGCCCGTCGTCCTCCACCAGCAGCCCGAGCCCGTCGTCGAAATAGACCAGCCGCACGCTGGCGCCGGCGTCCGGGCCGCCGTGCTTGCGGGTGTTGGTGAGGGCCTCCTGCACGATGCGGTACGCGGTCAGCTCGACCCCGCTCGGCAGCGGACGGGGCGTGCCCTCGACCTTGAAGTCGACCGTGAGACCGGTCTGCCTGACCTTGTCGACCAGCTCCTCTATCTGCTCGACATCCGGCTGCGGCACATACTCGCCGCCCTCCCGGGTGTCATCGGCGCGCAGCACCCCGAGGAGGCGGCGCATCTCGGCGAGCGCCTGGCGGCCGGTGCTCGAAATGGTCTCCAGGGCCTGCCGGGCCTGGTCGGGGGCCGCGTCCATGACATAGGCGGCGCCGTCGGCCTGCACGACCATCACCGAGACGTTGTGCGCGACGACATCGTGCAGTTCGCGGGCGATCCTGGCCCGTTCGGCGGCCACGGCCACCTTCGACTGGGCCTCACGCTCGCTCTCCAGCCGGGCGGCCCGCTCCTCCAGATGGTCGAAGTAGGCCCGCCGGGTCCGCATCGAGTCACCGAGCACCCAGGCCAGCACGAACGGGACCGTCAGCACGACGGCGACGAAGACCGACTGGACCCAGCTGTCCGCCGACTCCTCCGGCCAGCGCATCTGTGAGAGTCCGGCCGCGCCCAGGCCGCAGCCCAGCGCGAGCCGGGACGCCCAGCGCCGACCGGCCATGGCCACCGTGTAGATGATCACCAGCATGGCGAAGTCGGCGGCTCCCGGCCGCACGCCGAGCAGCAGTTGGGCGACGCCCATCAGGACGGTGAGCAGCAGCATCTTCTCGGGTGCGCGGCGGCGCAGCGCGACGACCACGCACAGGCCGATGGCGATGGGCACCGCGGCGACCCGCTCCCGGCCGGCGCTGATCTGGTCCGCCACGATGGACATACCGGAGAGACCGAGCAGGACGACGGCCCAGAAGGTGTCGACGCCCGTCGGGTGCCTGCGGATGAAATCGTAGAGGCGCTGCACGTAACCCAGCGTAGGGACAGCGGATCGGTGCCCGGGTCAACCGGAGGGGCGATCCAGGCCCTCGGACCGTACTCCGCAAGGTGGAGACTGGCCTGTGTGACGGACGAGTGGTGCGGATGGCGCGAGGCGGCCGGGACCGCTTTGTACGGGGACGGGGGTTTCTACCGTCGCCCGGAGGGACCGGCGGGCCATTTCCGTACGTCTGTGCACGCCTCCGCGCTGTTCGCGTCCGCCGTCGCCCGCCTGCTGGTGCGGACCGCGCGGGAGCTGGGCAGGGACGCGGTGGACCTGGTCGACATGGGCGCGGGCCGGGGGGAGCTGCTGGCCGGGGTGCTGGGGGCCCTGGAGGCGGAGGGCGGTGCGGGGCTCGCGGTACGGGCGTACGCCGTGGAGATCGCCGGTCGCCCGCCGGGCCTCGACCGCCGCATCCGGTGGGTGGCGCGGCCCCCGGAAGGCGCGGTCGGGCTGCTGTTCGCCAACGAGTGGCTGGACAACGTGCCCACCATGGTCGCCGAGATGGACGCGGACGGGGTGGCCCGCCAGGTCCTGGTCCGCAGGGCGGACGGTGCGGAGCGGCTCGGCGCCCCGGTGACCGGGCCGGACGCGCGGTGGCTGCGGCGGTGGTGGCCGC
>DATCWZ010000842.1:0-3884 GCA_036566065.1 Streptomyces sp.
CGCTGGCGGTCCCGGCGCGCCTTCCTGGCCGGGGACGCCGCGCCTCTGCTGGGGGCGCTCGGCACCCAGGGGCTGGACGAGGGGCTGCGGGACGCGGAGAACCTGGCCTGGAAGCTGGCCCAGGCATGGCATCACGGGGCCAGTGACCTGCTGCTCGACAGCTATCAGGCGGAGCGCAGGGCGGCGGTCGCCTCCCGGCTGCGGGCCGCCGACCAGTCACTGCCGATACTGCGCGGCGGCGGGGGTCTGCGCACGCTGGTGCCGGGCAGCGTGCGCGCGCACGACACCCTGCTCACCGATGGTCATCTGGGCTGCGGCCCGCTGGGTGCGCCCCCTTCGTACGCGCACTCCCCCCTTTCGCCTCCACGCGCCGGGGCGCACAGCCCAGTGGGTACGCCCCCTGGTGCGCCGGTCGCCGATGTCAAGGTGACCGCGCCGGACGGGCGGACGGTGCGGCTGCGCGAACGGCTGGGCCTGGGCCACTTCCTGGTGGTCCTGGTCGCGCCCGGCACCGGGGTGTGGGAGCGGCGGCACTGGCTGACCGCAGGTGTGATGCCTCGCCTCGTCAAGGCCGTGGACGGGCTGCCCGTGCAGGCCGAACTGCTGGTGGCGGAGGGCTATCCGGGGGCTTCGGCGCATTCGGTGCTGCTGGTCAGGCCGGACGGGCACCTGGTGGCGTCGTTCGGCGGGGTGCGGCCCGCGGAGCTGCACACGGCGGCGGACGCGGCGCGCGGCGGCGCCCCCGGGCCACAGGACGGGCTTCGTGGTGGTGGAACACGCGCGTCCGTGCGCGCCGATCACACCGCCGACGTCAATTGAACGGCACCGAGCGGGTCGGAATCGATGAGCTGCTGGAGCGGGTCCGGGCTGGGTTCGAGCGGATGGACCCGCACCAGGCCGCTGCCGCGGTCGCCGACGGCGCCCTGCTCGTCGACATCCGGTACGCGGCCCTCCGTGAGCGGGACGGCCTGATACCGGGTGCGCTGGTCATCGAACGCAATGAGCTGGAATGGCGGCTGGATCCGCAGGGAAGCCACCGCGTTCCCGAAGCGGTGAGCCACGATCTGCCGGTCGTGGTGATCTGCGACGAGGGGTACGCGTCGAGCCTCGCGGTGGCCTCCCTGCACCGGCTCGGGCTGCACCGGGCCACCGATCTGATCGGCGGCTTCCAGGCGTGGCGCGCCGCGGGGCTCCCGGTCCGGCGCTGATTCATCCGCCCCGGCCGGGCTGAGCCCCGTCCCACCCGAACGCCGCACTGCAGTGGAGCCATCTCCTTCCGCGACCGACATTCACCTCATCATCGAGGACCGGAATGTACGGAGATGTCGCACTGATGGAGACCACTGTCCGCCTGACCCCTGACCAGCTCGACCAGCAGGCCACCCGCCTCCATGACACGGAGGCGTGGCAGCGGATCGTCGCAGGCTGGGAGCTCACCGCCCCCGAACCGGACGTCCTCCCCGGACCGCCCGACGACTGGCGGGCGCTGCTGTCCGTACCCGTCGACCGGCTCATCGACGAATCGCTGCGCACGATGCCCGCCCGCCCGCCGCGCGAACGGCCGCTCCCCGGACGGCTCGGCGCGCTGCTGCCCGAGCGCGTCCACGCATGGCGCCGCATCGGCCAGCCCGATGTACGCCCGTCCGTCCATCTCGGATACGCACGGCAGATCCTGACCGAGTGGGGCTGGCAGAACACCCCGTACCGGCTGCGCAATGCCCGGGGTGCCCGCTGTGTCTGCGGGGCCCTGCTCACGGCGCACCGGCTCGGCTACGGCTCGCTGGACACCGTCGACCGGGCGGGGGCCTGGCTGATCACCGAGCTGCGCTCACAGGGGTGGACCGGCCTGATCGGGCCCTGGAACCGGCACCCCGGCCGTACCGCGTCCGACGCGCTCGCCTTGATCGACGCCACGATCCGCCGCTCGTCCCTGGCCGGTGACTGAGCCTGCCGGCTGACCACTCCCAGCAGGTCTGCGGCGGTAGCCCCCTCCGCCACCGCCGCAGACCGGGCGCTCCCCCGCTGCCCCGTCCCCCGAAGTCTCGCGCCCACTCGGCTTGCGCCGGGTCACAAAGCCCCGTCGCTCAGTCCCCCGTCCCCCGGTCCCTCCGTGTCCTCGCCCTCCTGCTCAAGCGCCCGCCGCACCACGCGCAGGGCCATCCCCTCCCCGTATCCCTTGCGGGCCAGCATCCCGGCGAGGCGGCGCAGGCGCTTGTCGCGGTCCAGGCCGCGGGTGGAGCCGAGCTTGCGGGCGACGAGCGCGCGGGCGGTCTCCTCCTCCTGCTCCGGGTCGAGCTGCTCCAGCGCCTCGTCGATCAGCGCGGGGTCCACTCCCTTGGTACGCAGCTCCCGGACGAGGGCGCGGCGTGCCAGCCCCCGGCCGCGGTGCCGGGATTCCACCCAGGCACCCGCGAACGCCGCGTCATCGATCAGCCCCACATCCTCGAACCGCGACAGCACCGCGTCCGCCGCTTCCTCGGGGATCTCCCGCTTGTGCAGGGCATCGGCGAGCTGCTTACGGGTGCGCGGTGACCCGGTGAGCAGCCGCAGACAGATGTCGCGCGCCTGCTCGACCGGATCTCGCGGCTTCCCTCTCCCGGCCCCTCGGACCGAGGGGCCGGGGCCCCCATCGGCTGTGCTGCCCGGCCATTCCGTACGACGCGTCACGGCCTAGCTCTTGGCCGCCGCGGTCCTGGCGGTCTTGGTCTTGGTGGCCGCGGTGGACGCCGGCTTGGCCGCCGCGTCCGCCGCCGCACCCGTGGTGGCCGCCGCCTCGGCACCAGCCTTCTCCGCCGCCGCCACGTCCTCGGGACGTACGCCGATGCCGAGCTTCGTCAGGATCTTCTTCTCGATCTCATTGGCGAGACCGGGGTTGTCCTTGAGGAAGTTGCGGGCGTTCTCCTTGCCCTGGCCGAGCTGGTCGCCCTCGTACGTGTACCAGGCGCCGGCCTTGCGCACGAAGCCGTGCTCCACGCCCATGTCGATCAGACCGCCCTCGCGGCTGATGCCCTGACCGTAGAGAATGTCGAACTCGGCCTGCTTGAACGGCGGCGCGACCTTGTTCTTCACGACCTTGACGCGGGTGCGGTTACCGACCGCGTCGGTCCCGTCCTTCAGCGTCTCGATGCGCCGGATGTCCAGCCGCACCGACGCGTAGAACTTCAGCGCACGTCCACCGGTCGTCGTCTCCGGCGAACCGAACATCACGCCGATCTTCTCGCGCAACTGGTTGATGAAGATCGCGGTCGTCTTGGACTGGTTGAGCGCGCTGGTGATCTTCCGCAGCGCCTGGCTCATCAGGCGGGCCTGCAGACCCACATGCGAGTCACCCATCTCGCCCTCGATCTCCGCACGCGGCACCAGGGCCGCCACCGAGTCGATGACGATCAGGTCGAGCGCCCCGGAGCGGACGAGCATGTCGACGATCTCCAGCGCCTGCTCGCCGTTGTCCGGCTGCGACAGGATGAGGTTGTCGATGTCGACGCCGAGCTTTTTCGCGTACTCGGGGTCCAGCGCGTGCTCGGCGTCGATGAACGCCACCGCGCCGCCGAGCTTCTGCGCGTTCGCCACGGCGTGCAGCGTCAGCGTCGTCTTACCGGAGGACTCCGGTCCGTACACCTCCACCACCCGGCCGCGCGGCAGCCCGCCGACGCCGAGCGCGACATCCAGCGCGGTCGAACCGGTCGGGATCACCTCGATGGGCTCGTTCGGCCGCTCGCCCAGGCGCATCACCGCGCCCTTGCCGAATTGCCGTTCAATCTGTGCGAGGGCGGCGTCCAACGCCTTCTCGCGGTCGGTTCCTGCCATGGGTTCCACCCGATTTGCTTGAGTCGATCGCTTCACGTCAGAGACGCTAACCCCTGCCACTGACAATGGGCCCCGGC
>DATCWZ010000459.1:0-3260 GCA_036566065.1 Streptomyces sp.
TGCGCCGACGCCCCCGGATAGCCCTCCGCCACCAGCAGCTCGGCCTGCACGGGCAGCCCGTCCACCGCCTTGACGAGCCGAGGCATCACACCCGCGGTCAGCCAGTGCCGCCGCTCCCACACCCCGGTGCCGGGCGCGACCAGGATCACCAGGAAGTGGCCCAGACCCAGCCGTTCGCGCAGCCGCACCGTCCGCCCGTCCGGCGCGGTCACCTTGACATCGTCGACCGGCGCACCAGGGGGCGTACCCACAGGGCTGTGCGCCCCGGCGCGTGGGGGCGAAAGGGGGGAGTGCGCGTACGAAGGGGGCGCACCCAGCGGGCCGCGGCCCAGGTGACCGTCGGTGAGCAGGGTGTCGTGCGCACGCACGCTGCCCGGCACCAGCGTGCGCAGACCCCCGCCGCCGCGCAGTATCGGCAGTGACTGGTCGGCGGCCCGCAGCCGGGAGGCGACCGCTGCCCTGCGCTCCGCCTGATAGCTGTCGAGCAGCAGGTCACTGGCCCCGTGATGCCATGCCTGGGCCAGCTTCCAGGCCAGGTTCTCCGCGTCCCGCAGCCCCTCGTCCAGCCCCTGGGTGCCGAGCGCCCCCAGCAGATGCGCGGCGTCCCCGGCCAGGAAGGCCCGCCGGGACCGCCAGCGCCGGGCCAGCCGGTGATGCAGCGTGTACACGCCGGTGTCCAGCAGTTCGTACGGGGGTGTCTCGCCGCACCAGCCGGCCAGGCTGTCCCGGATCCGGGCGATCAGCGCGTCCGGGGTGACGAGCTCGCCCCGGGCCGGAAGCAGCCAGTCCAGTCGCCAGACATCGTCGGGCAGCGGGCGGGCTGTCACTTCGGCGCCCCCGGTGCGCCAGGGCGGCGCCCGGTGCAGCACCGCTTCGCCGGGCCAGGGCAGTTCGGCCCGGAGTGCGGCGACGGCGTGCCGCTCCACCGCCGTACGGCCGGGAAACCTGATGTCCAGCAGCTTGCGGACGGTGGACCGTGCCCCGTCGCAGCCGACCAGGTAGCTCCCGCGCCACCAGGTCGGACCGGGCTCCCTGGTGTGAACCGTGACCCCGCCGGGGTCCTGCTCCAGCGTGTCGAGCCGACTGAGCGGGACCAGGCTGACCAGGCGGTCCGCCGAGGCCGCCGCCCGCAGCCCGCGGGTGAGAGCGTGCTGCGGCAGATGGACCGGCGCGGGCGGCACACCGGTGTCCGGCTCGTCGCCGAGCGACAGCGCGCGTACCACCTGCTTGCGCCGCAGCGACCGCCAGCCGGTCCAGCGCAGGCCCTCATCGGGCAGGGTCGCGCAGCCGAGCCGTGCCACCAGATCGGCGGTGTCCTCGCGCAGGACGACCGTACGGGCGGGGCGCAGCTCGTCCTTCCCCGGACCCTCGTCCAGGACGACGGAAGGGACACCCTGCGCGGCGAGCGCCAGCGACAGCGCCAGGCCCACGGGCCCGGCGCCGACGACGATCACCGGGTCCACGGTGTGAACCCTCCAGCACTCGCATTCGACGAGGGAGACGAGGGAGACAGGGGAGAAAAGTGAGAAGAAGGGGAGGCGACGGAGGTTCGTGGCACGATCACAGAACGTATGCAACCTACTGCCGCTGTTTGCGTCAAGTGACAGAGGTACGTGGTGGGGGCGCGGCGTATACGCCGGCGCCCCCCATGGTCCCGATGCCCGACCGCCCGTCAGGCCCGATGTCCGGCACGGGCCTAGAGCGGAAGGATCACATCAAGCCACGCTCAGGTCATCGCCCGCCGCGGCCGGAACCACCGCGCCGGTGCTCTTCTTGGCGCGCCGCAGCCTGCCCTCCAGCCGCCGCGCGGCCGCGGTCATGGCGAAGTTCAGCGCGATGAAGATCACTGCGACGACGGTGAAGCACGCGATCGTGTTCGCGCCGTAGTTGGCGCTCATCGGGCGGATTGACGCGAGCAGTTCGGCGAAGCCGATCATCGCGCCGCCAAGGGCGGTGTCCTTCACGATGACGACTATCTGGCTGATGATCGCGGGCAGCATGGCGGTCACGGACTGCGGCAGCAGCACGGTCCGCATGGTCTGGCCCTTGCGCATGCCGATCGCCTTGGCGGCGTCGGTCTGGCCCCGCGGCAGCGAGAGGATCCCGGCCCGCACGACCTCCGCGAGCACCGCGGAGTTGTACAGCACCAGGCCCGTGACCACGGCGTACAGCGGACGTTCGTCGCTGCTGATGTCGGTGTACGTCGCGTACGCCTGGTTCGCTGTGATCATCAGGATCAGCACCGGAATGGCGCGGAAGAATTCCACGACGATTCCGGCAGGCATCCGCACCCACTGATGGTCGGACAGCCGGCCGATACCGAACAGCGCTCCGAGCGGCAGAGCGATCACCAGGGCGAAGAACGATGCCTTGAGCGTGTTCTGGAAGCCCGTCCAGATGAACGTCTCCCACGGCTGGGTGCTCGTGAAGAACGGCTTCCACTTGACCCAGTCCAGTTGGTGCTTGGAGTTGAGACCGTCGTACACCCACCACAGCACGGCCCCGGCGAGGATCACGAACAGCACGGAGTACAGGACATTGCGCCGTTTGGCCCGCGGTCCCTGGGCGTCGTAGAGCACGGAAGTCATCGCTTGACCGCCACCTTCTTGCTCACCCAACCGAGGATCAAGCCGGTCGGGAGGGTCAGACAGACGAATCCGAGCGCGAAGACGGCGGAGATGAGGACCGTCTCTGCCTTGGCCTCGATCATGTCCTTCATCAGGGCCGCCGCCTCGGCGACGCCGATCACGGCGGCCACCGTCGTGTTCTTCGTCAGCGCGATCAGCACGTTGGTGAGCGGGCTGACGACAGCGCGGAACGCCTGCGGGAGGACGATGAGGCGCAGTACCTGAGTGAAGCTCAGCCCGAGCGCCCGGGCGGCTTCGGCCTGCCCGACCGGCACCGTATTGATGCCGGACCGGAGCGCCTCGCACACGAAGGCGGCCGTGTAGCCGGCAAGGGACAGCACCGCGAGCCGGAAATTGATGTCCGTGAAATCGCTCGCGCCGAGGGCGATGCCCATGGTCTGGAAGAGACCCAGGGACGAGAACACCATGATGACGGTCAGCGGGATGTTCTGGACCACGTTGACGTACGAGGTACCGAAACCTCGCATCAGAGGAACAGGGCAGACCCGCATGCCGGCCAGCAGCGTTCCCCATATGAGGGCGCCGAGGGCGGAGTAGCCGGCGAGTTGCACCGTTACCCAGAAGGCCCCCAGCAGGTCGTAACCAAGAAAGTCGAACACGATCTCCCGTGCT
>DATCWZ010000329.1:0-2137 GCA_036566065.1 Streptomyces sp.
GATGCGCCGGTCGGCGGCGCACCGGCGCAGCACGGTCGTCGGGTCGTGCAGGACGATGTGGTCGGCGTTGAGCGGGCCGTTGTACTGGTTGTCGAGGATGCAGAGCACCTTGCCGCGCACGATCAGCGCGGACTCGGGATCATCGCCCCAGTGCTTGGGTTCCGGATGGTCGGCGAACCACGGGCCCTCGGTCGCTTCCTGGGCCGCGGCCTCCACGCGGTCGATCTGCTGGGTGATCCAGGCGTGCAGGTCAGGCATCGGGCTGCTCCTCTCCGTCGAGTGCGCGGATCGTCGGGCACGGCCACGCCACATGCCGGTCGTTCGTCGAGCACCAGTCGCACTGGTTGTACTCCTGCTGGTGCAGGGCGCGCGCCTGCTTTATGCGGGCGCTGGCGGCGGCGTGCATCTCGGCGAGCTGCCGCTCGTCGTAGGCGACGAGGAGTGCTTCGGCGGGATACCGGGCGGGCGTGTCACGGATGGCGGCCGCGTACTGCTGGCGGAGGTATGCGGGGTCGGTGACGGTGGCCGGCTCGTCGGTCGCTTGGGTCGCTGTCGCCGCCGCGGGCTCGTCGAGGGCGCGGGTGATCCCGTCGAGGAGTCGCCGGACCTGGCCGGGTTCCAGCGTCATCAGCAGCCAGTCGTCGCGGAGGGCACGGATCCGGCCGATGATCTGCCATGCATGGCGGTTCTCTTCCACGGCTCCGGCGTGGTCTTCCAGCTCGCAGCGCTCCGCGATACCGGCCTGCCGCATGAACGCCGCGATGACCTGCAGTCGCGTCTCTGGAGTGGCCCGGTTCCATTTCCAGATCCACTGGCCCGGGGTGGGGACGACGCGTTCGTCCCAGCCGTCTTCTTCTCCGGCGCGGAGCTGGTCGAGTTCGTCGTACATCTGGTCGAGTTGGTCGCTGGTCAGGTCGTCGAGGCGGATGCGTTCGGTCATCGGGTTCCTCGGGGCAGGTTGGTGTAGGGGCAGGCGTGGTAGCCGGGGCTGTGCCGGTTGCCGCAGCCCCGGCAGCGCCATGGGGTGAGGTGGGCGGGCAGGAGTCGGGTCATGCGGGTCTCCGTGTTGGGTGGGGGCCGCCCCGGGTGTGGGGTCGGCCGGGGCGGGTCAGGCGGTGTAGCGCCTGACGGGGATCCCGGCGGCTTCGGCGAGGTCAGCGCAGCCGCTCGCGCCGTGGCTCGGGTGCGGGCCGGGGCGTCGGCAACGCGGACTGGTGCAGGGTCCGATGAATGCGAGGCAGCGGTCGGCGCCGAGGCTGACCATGTGCTGGTTGCGGATCGGGCCGCATGTGGGCCACGGTCCGAAGTCCTGTGCGCGGTGGCGTTCGATGGTGGCTCCGTACTTCCGGGCCCACGCGTCGGCCATAGCGTCGGCCCCACTCGGGCAGTGGCCGTGCACGATGACGATCTCGCGGTCGATGGGTACTGGTGCGACGGCGTTGCCGAGTTCGAGCCAGACGCGGTCGCGGTCGTTCCAGTCGCGGCTGCCGGTGACGAGGATGCGGTACGGGTCGGTCATGCGGGCCTCTTCTCGGGCTCTGGGCTGCTGTGTGGCGGCTGTTGGGGTGTCGGGTGGGGTGCGGGAGGGCCGGGCGGCTGTCGTGGCGTCAGGCGGCCTTCTGTGACTTCCGGTCGCCGGGTGTCTCTTCGGGCGGGAGCGCCCAGCGCGGCTCTGAGCGCCGTTCTGGGGCTCGGGGCAAGCGAGGGCCGTTCTCCGGGACTTCGTGGCTCAGACGGCGACTCAGCGCCCTCCACGCCGCCCGCAAGGTCCACGCGACCGCTGCAATCCCGCCGAGGAGCAGCAGCGTGCCGATCGCGGAGATGACCGCGACCCACAGGAGGAGCGTCCAGGCGAGGGTGACCGCGGTGTCGACAGCCTCCGTGATCACGACTGCGTCTCCTGGTCCGTCTCGGGCTGGCCGGGCCGCGCGGTGGCGGTGGTCTCCTCGACGGTGTACGTGGTCGTGGCGCGCACCATGCTGATCCGACGGTGTTGCTTGTCGGTCTCCGCGCGGCGCCTGAGGTAGGCGAGCGCTTGGTCGTGGTTCCGGTAGGTGTTGCCGATGCCGTGCCACTTGCCTGCTTCGTATTCCCCCTCGAAGTCCCAGGCGACGGTGGCCGGGCGCGGAGCCGTGCC
>DATCWZ010000621.1:0-4433 GCA_036566065.1 Streptomyces sp.
ATCGTCGCCGGTTCGGCGGGGGCGTACGCGCTGTACGAGAAGTTCAACAGCAACCTCGACACCGTCGACGTCGGCAACGCGGCCAGCAAGAACGTGGCCGCCGACGCCCCGCTCAACATCCTGATCATCGGTACGGACAAGCGCACCGGCAAGGGAAACAGCGGTTACGGCGACAAGGGCAGCGCCGGTCACGCCGACACCAACATCCTCTTCCATGTGTCCAAGGACCGGACCAACGCGACGGCGCTGAGCATCCCCCGGGACCTGATAACGGACATCCCGGACTGCTCCACCAAGCAGCCGGACGGCGCGGAGAAGGTCATATCCGGCTCGCAGAACGTCCGCTTCAACACCAGCCTCGGCCAGGAGGGCCGGGACCCGGGCTGCACGATGCGTACCGTCACAGAGATCACCGGACTGCCGGTCAGCCACTTCATGATGGTCGACTTCAACGCCGTCAAGCAGCTCTCCACCGCCGTCGGCGGGGTCGAGGTCTGTCTGGCCAAGCCCGTCAAGGACCCCGGCTCGCACCTCGATCTGCCGGCCGGTGTCTCCACGATCCAGGGCGAGAACGCACTCGCCTTCGTCCGTACCCGGCACAGCTTCGGCAACCAGAGCGACCTCGACCGGATCAAGGTCCAGCAGCAGTTCATCGGGTCGATGATCCGGAAGATGAAGTCGGACGACACACTCACCGACCCGACGAAGCTCTACAAGCTCGCCGACGCGGCGACCAGCGCGCTCACCGTCGACTCCCGCATCGGATCGATCAAGAAGCTGACCTCCCTCGCCAAGGAACTCGGCAAGGTCGACACCAAGAACATCACCTTCGTCACGCTGCCGGTCATAGACAATCCGGCGGAGCCGAAACCGGTCACCGTGGTCGTCGACCCGGAGAAGTCGCAGCAGTTGTTCTCGATGCTGCGGTCCGACACCTCGCTGACCGCGGTGAAGAAAAAGGAGAAGGCCGCCAGGAGCGAGCAGGACGCGCAGCTCAAGGGGCCGAAGGCCAAGCCTGCCGACGTACGCGTCGATGTGCTCAACGGCGGCAGCATCGCCGGAGCCGCCGGAGCGACCGTCACCTGGCTGCAGAACGAGCAGGGCGTGCCGAAGTCCACGAACAAGGCCAACGCCCCGGCGAAGATCAGCAGGACGACACTGGCGTACGCGCCGAACCAGGCGGACCAGGCCCGCACCCTCGCGGCCATGATGGGACTGCCCGCCACAGCACTGAAACAGGGCACCACCGACGCCGTGGGACTTCAGGCGATGGTGCTGACCCTGGGAGCGGATTTCCAGGGCGCGGGAGTGCCCGTCACCGGTCCCGTGAAGGCACCGGAAGGCATCCAGAAGTCAAGCGCCGACAAGGCGGAGTGCGCGAAGTGACGACGGGTCACCGCGCCGTATCGAGATTCTGAGCAGGGGGTCCCCGTGGGACGGAGCGGCATACCCGGCGAGGGGACGCGACCACGCGTCCGGCACGCCGGTCAACTCGGCTGGGACGACACGCTCTATGAGGACGGCAAAGGGGACGGGGGCGGGGAGAGCGACAGCGAGGCAGCGGCGGAATCTGGACACCGGCGCGGCGGAACCAAACACCCTACGAGACGCTCCGCCAAGCGCGGCAAGCGGCACGTCCTGCGCTGGACCGCGGGTGTCGTCGCCGTACTCATACTCGGCGCCGGTGGGGCCGGCTACGCGTACTACAACCACCTCAACGGCAACATCAAGAAGGAGGACCTGACCCTCGGCGACAAGAAGATGGCCGACCACAAGGCCAACGCCGCCGGCCAGACCCCGGTGAACATCCTGCTCATCGGCTCCGACGCACGCGACTCCAAGGCCAACCAGAAGCTGGGCGGCGCGAAGGGCACCTTCGGGGCACCGCCGCTCGCCGATGTGCAGATGCTGCTTCATCTCTCCGCTGACCGCACCAATATGTCGGTCGTCAGCATGCCGCGCGACACGATGCTGAAGATGCCCAAGTGCACCGACCCGAAGACGGGCAAGGTGTTTCCGGCCAGCACCGGCAACGTCATGACGAACGAGAGCCTCGGCCGGGGCGGACCCGGCTGTACCGTGGCCGCCTGGTACGAGCTCACCGGCATCACCATCGACCACTTCATGATGATCAAGTTCGAGGGCGTCATCTCGATGGCCGACGCGATCGGCGGGGTTCCCGTCTGTGTGGATGCCAACGTCTACTCGCACACCCGCGATGGGAAGGGCTCGGGGCTCAAGCTCAAGAAGGGCACCACCTCCATCAAGGGGAAGCAGGCCCTGCAATGGCTGCGTACCCGGTACGGCTTCGAGGACAACACGGACCTCGGACGGGCCAAGGCCCAGCACCAGTACCTGAACTCGATGGTGCGGGAACTGCGCAAGGGCACCAAGCTCACGGACCCCGGAAAGCTGACGGACCTCGCCGAGGCGGCCACCACCGCGCTGACGGTCGACAAGAACCTCAACACGGTCAAGAAGCTGTACGACCTGGCCGAGGAGCTCAAGAAGGTGCCGGCCAAGCGCATCACCATGACGACCATGCCGAACGTCTACGGCACCGGCACCCTCAGCGGCCGGGTGTTCCCGAAGCCGGGTGATGCCGAGCAGTTGTTCCGGATGATCCGGGACGACGTACCGCTCGACGGCAAGGCGTCCAAGCGGAAGGCCCCCGTCACCACGGACGTGTCCGCGCCCGCCGCGGAGATCTCGGTCGCCGTGCGCAACGGGACCCGGACGGACACCCAGGGCCCGGCCCAGGGGCGCGCCGGTGCCGTACAGAAGATGCTGACGGAGGCGGGCTTCAGCAAGGCCGCCATCGACCCGGACAACGTGGATGCCTCGCCCAGGACCTCGGTCCTGTACCCGAGCGTCGAGCTTGAAGCCGACGCGCAGGCGGTCGCCAAGGCGCTGGGTATCCCGCTGTCACAGGTGAAGAAGTCGACCGATGTATCGGGCATCAGCCTGGCGGTGGGCGCCGACTGGCGCGAGGGCGGTCCGTACACCGCGGGCAAGACCCCGGAGAAAACCCCGGAATCGGCCAACGCGCTCAACGGCGAGAACAAGGGCGCCTGCATGCACGTCAACCCGGGCTTCGTCTGGACGGAATAGCGGCGGTACGCATACGTAAGGAGGGGCGCCACCGGCGACGGTGGGCCCCTCCTCGCACAACTCGCGCTGTTCAGACCGCGGGCTCCTGCTGTACGGCGGGGACACGGCTGGCGATGACCTTCTTCGCCAGTGACCGCGGGCTGGTCAGGAATCCGTACCCCCACGACATGTGCATCGTGGCCAGCGCCACCGGGATCCACGCTCGCGCCTTCGGCGACAGGCCCTTGCCCGCGGGCAGCGACCCGGCGACGATCGCCGCGGCATATCCGCCCGGGACCACCAGGGCCCACGGGGTGAGCGCGGCGCCCGCCACGAGGCCCGCCGCGATGGCGCAGACCGCCGCGGGCGGCGCGAGGTAGCGCAGGTTGATCGAGCCGGAGTGGTAGCGGGCGACGACATGCCGCCAACGGCCGTAATCCTTGTACTGCTTGGCGAGCGCCCTGACGCTGGGGCGGGGACGGTACTGGACTTTCAGCTCCGGCGAGAACCAGATCAGGCCACCCGCCTCGCGGATGCGGAAGTTCAGCTCCCAGTCCTGGGCGCGGATGAACTCCACGTTGTAACCGCCCGCCCTCTCCAGCGCCTCACGGCGGAAGACACCCAGATACACGGTCTCGGCCGGGCCCGCTCCGCCGCCGGTGTGGAAGACCGCGTTGCCGACACCGATCCTCGACGTCATCGCGGCGGCGACCGCTTCCTCCCAGGCGTTCTCGCCCTCGGCGTGCATGATGCCGCCGACGTTCTGCGCGCCCGTCTCCTCCAGGAGGCGGACGGCGGTGGCGATGTAGTCGGGCGAGAGCATGCCGTGTCCGTCGACCCGCACCACGACCGGGTGGCGCGAGGCCTTGATCGCGGCGTTCAGCGCGGCCGGAGTACGGCCCGTGGGATTGGGCACGGTGTGGACACGGGAGTCCTCCCGTACGAGCTCGGCGGCGATCTGGTCTGTACGGTCGACGGACGGGCCGAGCGCGATCACCACCTCCATCTCACCGGCGTACTCCTGCTCCAGGATGTGCTTGACCGAGTTCCTGAGATGGCGTTCCTCGTTGAGCACCGGCATGATCACGGAGACGGCGGGGTACTGCGCGGCAGACATGTGGTCCTCAGGGGTCCTCGGGGGCACCGCCGGGGGCCTCGGGGTTCGCACCCCGGGAGGCGGCGTGATTCGGCCGCCACGTTACCGCGAACGGGGGACACCGGCGCGCGCCGCCTGTTCTCCTCCCGGTCCGCAGATCGTACTGGCCTACCGTACGAACGGTCCCCTCGCACCGCGGAGGTGTCCCCCCGTGCCCACGCCGCCCCGACCGACCCGCCCGTCGTAC
>DATCWZ010000433.1:0-2448 GCA_036566065.1 Streptomyces sp.
ACCGGGCTGCGCCCGGTAGGAGTCCGGGCCGTCCGACGACGGGACGAGGTCGATGAGCGCCTCCCCCATCACCAGCACGGCACCGGAAGCGGGTGCGGCGCGGCCCGTCATGGTTCGACCACGATCTTGCGGCCCTTGCCCGCCTTGAACCGGTCGATGGCCTGCGGGTACTGCTCCAGCGGCAGCCGGTCGCTGATGAAGACGGACGGGTCGAGCGCCCCGGCGGCGAAGAGCGCGGCGGCCCGTTCGTAGCTGTGCAGGACCGCCATTGACCCGGTGATGGTGATCTCGTGGTTGTAGATGCGGTACGGCTCTATGACCGCGGTCGTCGCATAGTCGGCGACCCCGAACTGGAGGAACGTACCGCCCTTGGCGACCCGGCCGAGGCCGTCCTGGATGGCGGCCGCGTTGCCGGTGGCGTCGATGACGACGTCCCAGCCGCCCGGCCGGTCGAACTCCTCGGCGCGGGCGGCGGAGCGGGAGCAGCCGAGGGCGGAGGCGGTCGCGAGCCGGTCGGGGTTGATGTCGAGTACGTCGACGGCGGAGGCACCGGTGCGCTTGGCCAGCTCCAGCATCATGAGGCCCATGGTGCCGGAGCCGTAGATCAGCACCTGGGCGCCGAGGGTGGAGCGGAGCACGTCGTAACCGCGGACCGCGCAGGACAGCGGCTCGATGAGCGCCGCGTCCTTGACATCGATGTGGTCGGGGAGTTTGACGCAGTTGGCGACGGGCGCGACGGCGTACTGGGCCGCGCCGCCCGGCTCGGTCACGCCGATGGCCCGCCACCGGTCGCACAGGTTGCCCCGCCCGGACCGGCAGTAGCGGCACTCGTGGCAGTGCAGCGACGGGTCGACGGCGACCTTGTCGCCGACGGCGAGTTCGGTGACATCGGAGCCGAGCCCGACGATCTCGCCGGCGAACTCGTGGCCGGGCACGATGGGCAGGGTGGGGGCGAACTCACCCTGCAGGATGTGCAGATCGGTGCCGCACAGGCCGCAGGAGGCGACGGCGACGACCACGTCGCGGGGGCCGGGGGCGGGGTCGGGGACGGTCGTGACGGAGACCTTGCCCACGGCTTCGACAATCGCTGCCCGCATTACTTCACAGCTCCAAGAGACAGGCCCTGGACGAGTTTGTCCTGGGCGGCGAAACCGGCGGCGAGCACCGGCAGGGACACCACGACGGAGGCGGCGCACAACTGGGCGAGGAACAGGCCCTGGCTGGTCACGAAGCCCGTCAGGAACACTGGTGCGGTCTGGGCGGCCACCCCGGTGAGCACTCTGGCGAAGAGCAGTTCGTTCCAACTGAAGATGAAGCAGATCAGCGCGGTCGCGGCGATACCGGGAGCGGCGACCGGCGCCACCACCCGGGCCAGTACGGTCGGCAGCCGCGCGCCGTCGACCTGGGCGGCCTCGATGATGGAGACCGGGACGTCCGCGAGGAAGGACTGCATCATCCAGACGGCGATCGGCAGGTTCATCGAGGTGTAGAGGATGACCAGGAGCCAGATGTTGTCCAGCATCCCGATGTTCTTCGCGAAGAGGTAGACGGGTAGGAGTCCGGCGACGACCGGAAGCATCTTCGTGGACAGGAAGAAGAACATCACGTCCGTCCACTTCCGCACCGGCCTGATGGACAGCGCGTACGCGGCCGGGAGGGCCAGCAGCAGGACGAGGAGCGTGGAACACACGGACGCCGTCGTGGAGTTGATCAGCGGCGGCCAGGGGCTCGCCCCGCCGCCCTCGCCGAAGAACACCCGGTAGCCGTCGAGCGTGAGCCCGGCGGCGACCGACGGCGGGTTGGTCGCAGCGTCGGCCTCCGAGTGGAAGGACGTGAGCAGCATCCACAGCGCGGGCAGACAGAAGAGGATGCCGACGGTCCAGGCCAGCAGTCCCACTCCGGCCGCGCGTGTATGCGTACGCGTACGCGAATGTGCGGGGGCTATCACGCTCGGTTCGCCTCCTCACTGAAGAGCGACGACACCACACGCAGGGCGAACAGCGCGATCACGATCGTGCCGATCACGACGACGACTCCGGCGGCCGAGGCCAGTCCGTACTCGTGCGCCTGGTAGAAGGTCTGGTAGATGGTGTACGGAAGGTTCGCGGTGCCCAGTCCGCCCGAGGTGAGGGTGAACACCGCGTCGAAGTTCTGGACTATGTAGATCGAGCCGAGCAGGATGCCCAGCTCCAGATAGCGGCGCAGATGCGGCAGGGTCAGGTAGCGGAACGTCTGCCAGGCGGAGGCGCCGTCGAGCCGGGACGCCTCCATGACGTCGGCGGGCCTGCTCTGGAGTCCGGCGAGCAGGATCAGCATCATGAACGGGGTCCACTGCCAGACGAGGGCGGCGCCCACGGCGGTGAGCGGCATGTCGGAGATCCAGTCGGGCTGGGCCGGGGAGTCCACCCCGAACAGGCCGGTGAACCAGGACCACGCCCCGTTGAACAG
>DATCWZ010000201.1:0-7562 GCA_036566065.1 Streptomyces sp.
GGCTGCCGACGGCCGAGGAGGAGGAATCGGAGGACGCCTACCTCGTGCGGGCGGAACTGCCCGGTATCCCCGCGGAGAACGTGAACATCGAGCTCGAAGGCAATGAACTGTTCATCACCGGAGAACTCAGCGAGGAGCAGAGCGACAAGGCACTGAGCCGCCGGACCGGAAAGTTCTCCTACCGCACCAGCCTGCCGGGCGGAGCCGACACCGAGAACATTGACGCCGACCTCACCGACGGCATCCTCATGGTCCGCATCCCGAAAGCAGCGGAGGGGAAGCGCCGCAGGATCGCGATCGGCAGCCACAGCCGGGACAGCGGTGACACGGCATAGCGGGACACATGCAGGTTCTCAGAGGGTGCGGGGATCACCGTCTCAGTCCGTCCCCGGGCCCTCGGCCCGCAGGTTCTGCTCCAGACACTCCGCATCGGCACCGACCTCACCACAGAGGAGTTCCTCGGGTCCCTCACACAGCTCCCGCCCGGGTCGGCCGGGGTGGGAGACCAGCTCTCCCGGACTACCCGAGCGGGTGGCACGCGGGCCGTGCCACTCCAGGAACAGCACCGTGGCATCAGGTTCCACTGGAGCTCCGCGATGATGCGTACCATGTTCAGGTCCAAGATCTAACGCTTGGCCATTCCCGCAGGCCAGAGGCGAATGCCGGGCTGAGGTCAGCAAACGGTCAGTGGCCAGCGCGCAGGCCAGGAAATAGATCTGCGTGCTGGTCGAGCGGAGGTCGGCCAGCAGGTCCGCCGCGTGGCCGAGCAACTCGTCAGCCATCGACAACCGCGCGGATGCTTCGTTGCTTCACGTCTGCGGACGGTGTGGCCTTGAGCAGGCCGGCGCCAGTGATCAAGGCGGTCAGTGTGAATCCGGCGGCGGCCAGGAAGGCCACGTGGTATCCGCCGATCAGCGATTCCGCCTCGGTCTCCCCTGCGATGATGAGGCTGTTGGTGCGCGCGTTGGCGAACGCGCTCAGCACGGTCAGGCCGATCGCGCCCCCGATCTGCTGAGTGGTGTTGAACAGTCCGGAGGCGATGCCGGACTCGGCCGACGAAACGTCAGTCATGCCGAGCCCCATGATGGCCGGCGCGGCGAGGCCGAAGCCCAGCCCCATGACGAGGCCGGCTGGGAGGAAGTCCACCAGGTAGGCGCCGTTGACGCGGGCGAACGACAGCATGACGAACGCCCCGACGATGAGGGCGAGTCCCAGCAGGAGCATCGCGCGCTGGCCGAACCTGGTGATGAGTCGGGTCGAAAGACCGAGGGACACCACGGCGATCACCACGGCGATGGGCACGAACCCGATACCCGCTTGCAGCGAGCCGTACCTCAGCACGCGCTGCAGGTAGAGCGTGCCGAAGAACAACAGGCCGAACATGCCGGCGATCATCAGGAACTGGACGATGTTGGCCGCCGTCAGGCTCCGTGAGCGGAAGAGGCTCAGCGGCAGCAGTGGTTTTGCGGCTGTGGCCTGGCGGACGACAAACCCGATCAGCAACGAGAGGGACAAAAAGCCGAGCAGCAGGGTCCGGGCTGCTTCCCAGCCGACCCGCTCAGCGTCCACGATGGTGTACACCAAGAGCATCATTCCGCTGGTGACCAGCAGGGCTCCCAGGAAGTCGGTGCCCTTGCCCATGCCCTCTCCGCGGTCCCCGGGAAGCGCTCGTATGCCGACCAGAACGAGGGCGGCACCGATCGGTGCGTTGATGAAGAAGATCCAGTGCCAGCTCAGCAGGTCGGTAAGAACACCGCCGAGCAGTGGTCCGACCGCGCCGCCGCCCGCCGAGGCGAAGCTGTAGGCAGCTATGGCCTGGGCCTGCTTTCGGCGATCGGAGAACACGGTCGCGACCATGCCGAGGATGCAGGCGGAGGCGACCGCTCCACCGATCCCCTGGAGGAAACGGGACGCAATTAACGATGTCTCGCTGGTCGCGAGGCCGCACAGCACGGAGGAGGCGCTGAAGAGCGCGATTCCCGTTAGGAACACGGCCTTCCGCCCAATGAGGTCACCGAGCCGTCCGGCCAGCAGCAGGAGCCCGCCGAACGGGATGACATAGGCGTTGACCACCCAGACGAGGTTCTCGGAGGAGAGCCCGAGACCACCCTGTACGGCGGGCAGCGCCACGTTCACGACGTTCTGGTCCAAGACGATCATCATCTGGCCGACGCAGAGCAGGACGACGGTCAGCCACGGCGATGCAGTCACCCTTGTGACAGACGAGGGCATGTTCGAACCTCCCTTTGGGGCACTATTTGTTACAGCAGTCATCTTCTGTAACCATGACCCGTCAGGGAAGGAGGCACTTTTATGTCCCGCAGTCACACGCGTGTGTCCGAGGAGGTCACTGGCGAAGCTTGTCCGCTCGCCGAGGTAATCGACCACGTGTCGGGCAAGTGGAGCATCAGCATCCTGGTCGCCGCCGCGCATGGCCCTATCAGGTTCACCGAGCTGGAACGCTCCATCGAAGGCATCAGCCGACGGATGCTCACTTTGAACCTGCGCAGGCTCGAACGCGACGGTCTCCTGACAAGGACCGTTCATCCCACCGTGCCGCCGAAGGTCGAGTACAGCCTCACTGCCGCAGCGCGAGAGCTGTACTCCTACCTGACCGGCTTCGTGGAGTGGGCAGAGCGGCACCGCGGCACGATCGCTCAAGCCCGGGCCGCCTACGACGCCACGGCAGCGGCCGCGCGGCAGCCAGGTCGGTCCCACCCGAAGCCGGGGTGCTGACGGGCGCCGCCGCCTGAGTCCGCCCGGAGCCGGAAGAGTACGTCGGCCAGTTGCCGTGGTGGCTCACCAGTTCGGCGACCGGAGGCCGCTGCCTCCCCCGTCTCCCGCCCATCGGCCATCCTTCTCCTCGTCGCCCGCCATGCAGGCGGTTCAGTGGCTGGTGCGGAACAGGCGGCGGCGCACCCAGGGGTGGACTGCTTGCGTGGCGCGGGTGTTGGGGTCGGTCACGAGTCGCAGCCGCAGCCCGCCGGCGCTTCGCCCACCGTTACGGCGGCGGCCGGTGCGCCGACGCCGAGCTCAACAAGTGTGGATTCCGGCGTCGCACAGCAGCCTCCTCCGTGAGCCTGGCCGGCGGCCGGGTCGTCGAAGAGCCCGGCCCCGCCGCAGACGCCGGTCTCGGGGAGGGTGAGCTCGACGCGGTCAGCGGATTCGGTGTCGCCGGCAAGCGCGGCGGCTACGGACCGGACCTGCTCGTAGCCGGTCATGGCGAGGAACGTCGGGGCGCGGCCGTAGGACTTCATGCCGACCAGGTAGACGCCGGGCTCGGGGTGGGACAGTTCACGGTGGCCGTGCGGGTAGACGGTGCCGCAGGAGTGCTGGTTGGGGTCGATCAGTGGGGCCAGCGCGGTGGGGGCCTGGAGCCGCTCGTCCAGGCCGAGACGGAGCTCGTCGAGAAAACTGAGGTCGGGGCGGAAGCCGGTCAGCACGATCACTTCATCGACCGCGTCCAGGCGACGCCCGTCCTCACCGACCAGAACGAGGCGGCCGTCGCCATCGCGCTCGATTGCCTCGGTGCGGAAACCGGTGACCGCGTCCGCGTGCCCATCGTCGACTGCGGCCTTCGCCGCCAGTCCGAGTGCGCCCCGGGCGGGCAACTGGTCGGCTTCCCCGCCACCGAAGGTGGAACCGGAGATGCCCCTGCGCAGGATCCATACGCCCTTCGTGCCCGTGCCGTCGGCGGACTTGGCGAGGTCCGCCAGGTAGGCGAGGGCGGTGAAGGCGGAGGCGCCGGAGCCGATGACGGCGGTCCGCTTGCCCGCGAACCGGGTACGGACGGCCGGGTCCTTGAGGTCGGGGACGCGGTAGGTGATGCGGTCGGCGGCGGCCTTCTCACCAAGGGCGGGCAGGCCGCTGGCACCTGCGGGAGACGGTGTGGACCAGGTGCCGGAGGCGTCGATGACGGCGCGGGCGAAGACGCGCTCCTCGCGGCCGTCGGTGTGGGTGATGTGCACGACGAAGGGCTGCTGGTCGCGGTCGGCGTCCACGATCCGGTCGCGGCCGGTCCGCGAAACGCCGGTGACCCGGGCGCCGAGGCGTACGCGGTCGCCGAGGACGTTGGCGAGCGGCTGGAGGTACTGCTCGGCCCAGTCGCCGCCGGAGGGATAGGTGGCCGGGTCGGGATGCGTCCAGCCGGTGGGGGCCAGCAGCTTCTCGGCGGCGGGGTCGACGACCTCGTCCCAGGTGGAGAACAGGCGTACGTGCGCCCATTCCCGTACGGCGGCGCCGGCAGTCGCCCCGGCTTCCAGGACCAGGGACTCGATGCCCTGGTCGGCCAGGTGGGCGGCGGCGGCGAGACCGGCGGGGCCGGCCCCGATCACGACGACGGGCAGTGCGGTGGTGGCGGGCGCGTTCACGGCAACGACTCCTTGTTCGACGTCTGTCGATGTGCACGGCCCAGCATGGCACCTGTATTGATGAACGTCAACATAGACATCAATCGAATTACTGGGGTTTGCTGCACCGATGCCCACCGGCGTCGACGAAGCGGAGCCCGTCCGGTCGGGAGGGAAACAGAAGGGGGTCAGGCGACCGCGCTGCTCATCACCGGCGACCTCGCCGCACTGGTTCGATGTATGTCAACATAGACGCATGCCGAACGCGAAGGTGCTGCCGATACTCGACGCCGAGGGTCCGGGTGCGGCACCGTGCTGCCCGCCGCTGACCGAGCGTCCGATGAGTGCCGAGGAGGCCGAAACCGCCGCGCGGATGTTCAAGGCGCTGGGCGACCCGGTCCGTCTGCGGCTGTTCTCCGCCGTGGCCTCGCACGAGGGCGGCGAGGCGTGCGTGTGCGACATCTCCGATGTCGGCGTCTCCCAGCCCACGGTGTCCCACCACCTGAAGAAGCTGAAGGAGACCGGGTTGCTCACGTCCGAGCGGCGCGGCACGTGGGTGTACTACAAGGTCGAGCCGTCGGTGCTCGCCGCGATGGGCAAGCTGATAGCCATGCCCGCCACGGCCTGATGGAGAGGCCGCACTCGGCGCCCCGGTTCAGGCCCTGGCGGTAAGACGTATGCGTCACGGGGCCGTCGTCACCGCGTCGGCGGCGAACTTTTTGCGCCAGGCGAGCGCGACGTAGACCAGGCCGATCAGTGCCGGGACTTCGATGAGCGGGCCGACGACGCCGGAGAGAGCTTGACCGGAGGTGACGCCGAAGGTCGCGATGGCGACCGCGATGGCCAGCTCGAAGTTGTTGCCGGCCGCGGTGAACGCCAGGGTCGCGGTGCGGTCGTAGGCCAGGCCGAGGCCCTTGCCGAGCAGGAACGCGCCGAAGAACATGACCGCGAAGTAGACCAGCAGCGGCAGCGCGATCCGGGCCACGTCCAGCGGCCGCGAGGTAATGGTTTTGCCCTGCAGGGCGAAGAGGATGACGATCGTGAACAGCAGGCCGTACAGGGCCCAGGGGCCGATCCTCGGCAGGAACTTCGCCTCGTAGCCGGTACGGCCCATCTTCTGCTCGCCGATGCGACGGGTGAGAAAGCCGGCCAGCAGCGGGATGCCGAGGAAGATGATGACGTTCAGCGCGATGTGCCACACGGACACGTCCAGGCCCTGGCCGTCGCCGAGGTTCATCCAGCGCGGCAGCAGGTCGAGGTAGAACCAGCCCAGCAGGCCGAACGCGAGGACCTGGAACACCGAGTTCAGCGCGACGAGTACGGCCGCGGCCTCGCGGTCGCCGCACGCGAGGTCGTTCCAGATGATGACCATGGCGATGCAGCGGGCAAGTCCCACAATAATCAGGCCGGTGCGGTACTCGGGCAGGTCCGGCAGGAAGATCCACGCCAGCGCGAACATCACCGCCGGGCCGACGATCCAGTTGATGACCAGCGAGGGGACCAGCAGCTTGCGGTCGCTGGTCACGCGGTCGAGCCTGTCGTAGCGGACCTTCGCGAGGACCGGGTACATCATCACCAGCAGGCCGAGCGCGATCGGCAGAGATATCCCGCCGATCTCGATCCTCGCCAGTGCGCCGTTCATACCCGGGACAAGGCGGCCCAGCCCAAGGCCGGCGGCCATGGCCAGCAGGATCCACACCGCAAGGTAGCGGTCGAGGGTGGAGAGCTTTTTGACGATCGAGTCGTCCCCGGCCGGTCCGGCGCCCTGCGGGGTGGCGGCGGTGGCGGGCTCGGTGGAGGTCACGGGCAGGCCCTCTTGTTCTGGGCGGCGGTACGGGCGGAGGCGGCCAGTTCCGCGAACTGCTCGGACAACCCGGCCAGAACCTCGGGCTTGAGCGTGTAGTAGGTGAACCGGCCGCACGGCTCGGTCTCCACCAGCCCGGCCTCGCGCAGCACCTTCAGGTGGTTGGAGAGGTTGGTCTGCTTGGCTCCGGTCTCCTCGACCAGATGCGTCGTGCAGAGCGTCTCGCGCGCCAGCAGGGTCACGATCCGGAGGCGGAGCGGATCACCCAGCGCCCGGATCAGATCAGGATCGACTGAAGTCAGCATGCACTGATACTTTCACATCATCGCCTGCTGATATCAGCGCGGGCTGAAGTCATTGGCGGCTGGGTTCCGCCATGCGACCAGAGAGAACGATCACCATGGCTGACAAGCCGTCCGTCCTGTTCGTCTGCGTCCACAACGCCGGCCGCTCCCAAATGGCCGCCGCGTGGATGACTCACCTGGCCGGCGACCGCATCGAGGTCCGTTCCGCCGGCTCCACCCCCGGCGACGCCGTCAACCCCGCCGCCGTCGAGGCAATGGCCGAGGTCGGCATCGACATCTCCGCCGAGGTTCCGAAGGTCCTTACGGTCGACACGGTTCGCGAGTCCGACGTTTGCGTCACCATGGGTTGCGGCGACACCTGCCCCGTCTTTCCCGGCAAGCGCTACCTCGACTGGACGCTCGACGACCCCGCCGGCCAGGGCGTGGCCGCCGTCCGACCGATCCGCGACGAGATCAAAACTCTGGTCGAGGACCTGATCGCCGAGATAGCCCCGGAGAAGAGGTCATGAGCGAGCTGCGCGAGTCGTCATGATCGGCTCGGGCTCCGGCCCCGCCCGGGTACACCGCCACCTGCTCGCGCCCCAGGCCGGTCAGCGTGAAGCGTCGAGTGCCGCGCGGACGAGTGGGACCGGCGACGACATTGCCGTGCCAAGGGCCGGTGCCCGGCTTCAGCGGGCGAAAATGCGCGGCAGAACGCGCAGGGTCATACCCATCCTGGTCAGGCTGGCGAGCGCCGCGGCGAGCAGGGTCCATGCGAGGGTCGGTGCCATCAGGGCGAGGCACGTGAGGGCGGAAGCATCGAGGATGAGCAGGCCGACACTGCCCGCCATGGCGGCGACGCGTGTCCGTGCGTAGTGCGCTCGGCCAGTGGCAGAGGTGACGAGGGCCGCGACGACCGCAAGCAGGAACGCGGCAAGAGCCAGACGTGCCGGGAGAGGGACAGGCCATGCCCAGGCGTGGCCGGTGACCAAGGTAAGGGCCCACAAGGCGCCCGCGACCGGGCCGGTGGCCAGCAGTAGGCGCGCGCCTCGGTGGCCCGGGGAGTTCCGGGTGAAGGCGGCGGTGACCTCGGCGGGGCGGCCGAACTCAGCAACCGCGGCACGG
>DATCWZ010000519.1:0-5954 GCA_036566065.1 Streptomyces sp.
CCCCGAGGAAGCCGACATGAGTACCGCACCCGCGCCGCCGTCCGCGGCGGCACTGTCCGACACCGAGCTCGCGGCCCTCGACGCGCACTGGCGGGCCGCCAACTATCTGGCCGTCGGCCAGATCTATCTGATGGCCAACCCGCTGCTGGAACAGCCGCTGGCCCCCGAGCACATCAAGCCGCGCCTGCTGGGCCACTGGGGCACCACGCCCGGCCTCAACCTGATCCACACCCATCTCAACCGGATCATCAGGGCCCGTGGGCAGCGGACCCTGTGCGTCTGGGGACCCGGCCACGGCGGCCCCGCCGTGCTCGCCAACTCCTGGCTGGAGGGCACCTACTCGCAGACGTACCCCGATGTCAGCCGGGACGCCGCGGGTATGGCCGCGCTGTTCAAGCAGTTCTCCTTCCCCGGCGGAGTGCCCAGCCACATCGCACCCGAGACGCCCGGCTCCATCCACGAGGGCGGAGAACTCGGCTACGCGCTCACCCACGCCTACGGCGCGGCCTTCGATCATCCCGAACTGCTCGTCGCCTGTGTCGTCGGCGACGGGGAGGCCGAGACGGGGCCGCTCGCCGCGTCCTGGCACTCGAACAAGTTTCTCGATCCCGTCCATGACGGCGCGGTGCTGCCGATCCTCCACCTCAACGGCTACAAGATCGCCAACCCGACGGTCCTGGCCCGCGTCCTCGAAGTGGAACTCGACGCGTTCCTGCGCGGCTGCGGCCACGACCCGCTGTATGTCGAGGGGGACGAGCCCGCCGCCGTCCACCGTGCGCTGGCCGCCGCCATGGACCAGGCCCTGGACCGGATCGCCGAGTTCCAGCGGGCCGCACGCGTCGAAGGACATACCAAACGCCCGCAGTGGCCGATGATCGTGCTGCGTACGCCCAAGGGCTGGACCGGTCCCGAAGAGGTCGACGGGCTGCCCGTCGAAGGCACCTGGCGCGCCCACCAGGTCCCGCTGTCCGGCGTCCGGGACAACCCCCATCATCTGCGGCAGCTCGAAGCCTGGATGCGCTCCTACCGCCCGGACGAGCTGTTCGACGCGGCGGGCCGGCCCACCGCCAAGGTCCTCGAATGCGTCCCCGAGGGCGACGCGCGGCTCGGCGCGACCCCGTACGCCAACGGCGGCACACTCCTGCGTGAGCTGCCCCTGCCCCCGCTCGACGTCCACGCCGTACCGGTCGACAAGCCCGGCACCGTCCTGCACGAGCCCACCCGCGTACTGGGCGGCCTCCTCAAGGACCTGATGGCCGCCACCGCCGAGCGGCGCGACTTCCGCGTCGTGGGGCCCGACGAGACGGAGTCCAACCGCCTCGAAGCCCTGTACGAGGCCACCGGCAAGACCTGGGAGGCGGCGACGCTGCCCACCGATGAACACCTGGCCCGCGACGGCCGGGTGATGGAAGTACTTTCCGAACACCTGTGCCAGGGCTGGCTCGAGGGCTACCTCCTCACCGGACGCCACGGCCTGTTCTCGTGCTATGAGGCGTTCGCCCACATCGTCGATTCCATGGTCAACCAGCACATCAAGTGGCTGCGCACCTCCCGGCGGCTGCACTGGCGCCTGCCCATCGCCTCGCTGAACTACCTGCTCACGTCGCATGTCTGGCGCCAGGACCACAACGGCTTCTCGCACCAGGACCCGGGCTTCGTCGACCACATCCTCAACAAGAGCCCCGAGGTCGTCCGCGTCTATCTGCCACCGGACGCCAACACCCTGCTGTCCGTCGCCGACCACGCGCTGCGCAGCCGCGACTACGTCAACGTGATCGTCGCGGGCAAGCAGCCCTGCTTCGACTGGCTCACCATCGACCAGGCCCGCGCCCACTGCGCGCGCGGGGCGGGCGTCTGGGAGTGGGCGGGCACCGAGGACGGCAGCCGGGAGCCCGACGTCGTGCTCGCCTGCGCCGGGGACGTACCCACGCAGGAGACCCTCGCGGCAGCCGGGCTGCTGCGGCGCCATCTGCCGGAGCTCGCCGTGCGCGTGGTCAATGTGGTCGACATGGCCAGGCTCCTGCCGTACGAGGAGCACCCGCACGGCATGCCGGACTCGGAGTACGACGCCCTGTTCACCCGGAACAAGCCGGTGATCTTCGCGTACCACGGCTATCCGTGGCTGATTCACCGGCTCGCCTACCGCAGGGCCGGGCATCCCCATCTGCATGTACGGGGCTACAAGGAGGAGGGCACGACCACCACGCCGTTCGACATGGTGGTACGCAACGACCTGGACCGCTACCGGCTGGTCATGGACGTCATCGACCGGGTCCCGGGTCTCGGGGTCCGCGCCGTCGCCGTACGCCAGGCGATGGCGGATGTCCGCACCCGACACCACGACTGGATCCGGGAGTACGGAACGGACCTGCCGGAGGTCGCCGATTGGACCTGGAGCCCCTGACCCCGTACGGCCCCGGCACGCGGACCGGGTCAGAAGCGCAGGGCCGCCGAGATCCGGCCGTGCTCGGCCAGCGAGCCGTCCGCCACGAACACCACCTCGGAGCCGCTGTCCAGCGCCGCCTCGACCAGCTCGTCGACGATGTCCTCCCGGACCCGGCCGTCCGCGCCGCGCGCGGTGTCCTCGTTCACCGGCTCCAGATGCTCGTCGGTGACCCGTACGGTCTGCTGGAAGTGTTCCTCCACGGTGACCAGACCGGCGCGCCCCTCCCGTACGGCGGCCCACACCTCGTCGAGACCGCCGGCGAAGGAGTGATTGCCGCGAGCCCTGTCGAGCCGTTTGCGGATCTCGGCCGCCTCCCGCCCGCGCCGGTCGTCGAGCGCGGGGCGCAGCTCCTTCAGCAGCTCCGCCGCGGTGGTCTCCAGCGGTACGGCCCTGGTGACCCGGCCCACGGCCGAACGGGCGCTGTCACCGACCTCGTCGAGCAGGGCGAGCGCCGGGGCGAGGCCCATCAGGAACAGCGGGCAGTGCGGGTCCGCGGCGACCGTCCCGCGCAGCTTCTCGGCGACCGTACGCATGAACTGGCGGGTCTCCTCGCTCGAGTAGGTGCTCTTGGTGTCGCCGATCCGCTCCTCGCGCTGCGGGTTGGGGTCGTCGTGCGGCGCCCTCAGCGGAAAACCGTTCCCGTGCTCCTCGTGCAGCTCCTGGTCCGTCCCGCTCCACAGCGCGGCGTGCTCGGCGGACACGGTGAGCACCCGGAACCGCCGGGACAGTGCCTTGGCCGCGACCAGGTTGCGGGTGAGGAAGGTGTCACCGAGCACCACACGTTCGGGTGCGGTGCGCGGCAGCCGCCAGGTCTGGTGACCGTTGGCGTCGGCCAGGACGACCAGGGCGTCCAGCGCCCGGCGCGGGTCCAGATCGGCCACCGCCCGGTCGAGCTGCGCCTTGACGGCGATACGGGCCTCGCGTGTCACCCGGGGTTCGGCCACGAGCCTGTTGCCGGCCTCGGCCACCAGGTTGCGCAGCCGTACGGCATCCTGGGCGTTGTCCGGCGCCCGGCGGTGCGTCGGCATGGTCAGGGACAGCGCGGGATAGGGCCTCCTCGCCCGCAGTTCCCGCAGCAGACCGGCGGTCAGGGCGTCCGTGTCCATCGTTCCCTCCCGGGGGTTCGGGTGCGTGTCCGCGTGTCCATTACTACCGCCCCGATCCGGTACGGGCGAATTGTTCCGGACTGTTACCAGATGACGTCGACCCACTCCGGGTGGTCGATGAACGGGTTCCGGTTGTGCTGGTACGCATCGAATATGACGTCGTTGCGGTGCCGTTCGAAGGCGTCCGGCGGGTCTTCGAGGCTCCACTGCTTCAGTACGGTCAGGCGTCCGATGTACGGCGCGGAACCGTTGTCCACCTGATCGTTCGGTTCGAGGTCGGCGAAGGAGTCGTCACCCTCGTAGCGCACCGCCATGTAGAAGATCATGCGGGCGACATCGCCCTTGACGGCGTCGCGCGGCTCGAAGGAGTCGCTGTCGGTGTAGTTGCCGGGCGCCTCGGCGACCTCGGCGCCACCGTTGTCGAAGTCCTTGTTCCCGCGGACGGAGTTGACCGAGACGTCCGCCGGGCGCAGATGGTGGAGATCGGTACCGGGGCCGGTGGCGGTGCCGAAGCCGCCGTGCGACTTGGCCCAGACGTGCTCCCGGTTCCACTGGTCGGCGCCGCCGCCGTGGTCGTTCTCGGACTGTGAACGGCCCGTGTAGAGGAGGATCACGCGGGAGGGGTCGGCCGGGTCCTCATCGGTGTCCTTGAGCGCGTTCCACACCTGGCTGTAGGTCAGCGTGCTCTGGTGGCTGATGATCGTGTGCAGAGAGTCCTTGAGCGCGGCGCCGGTCTTTCCGATGGCGTCCTGGTAGTACGTGCCGTCGAGCACGGCTGAGGTGGCTGCCGGTTCCGGGGCCGTGGCGGCGGGCGCGGCGTGCGCGAGACCGGTGAGCACGCCGATCGCGGCAGCGGCGGCAAGCAGTGGACGCGCGTAGAAGCGTGGGCGCGCCGAGAAGCGGTGACGACGGGACATGGGGGGTGTCCTCTCCGGGGCAGCGGGCACCGCGGCACCGCCGCGGTGGGGGAGCGGGGCCGTGGTGCCCGTGCGGCACCCGGTCCACCGAGCGTTCCATACGCACCGTGTGCCATGGTGGACAGCGCGTATCTATCATGTGCAGGTCAAGTGTGGTTCCCGGCGCCTCCGCATGCCCGTCGCGCATGGGCCTCATCTTCACCGCGCGTACCACCGGCCTCGGATGCGGCGGCGCCCCGGCGGCGCGAGAATGACGGCAAGGACGAGGAGGCGGCATGAGCGACGAGCCCGAATCGACATCCGTATCCGAGCAGGAGAAGCGGGCGGTCACCCCCGACCGTCTGCTGCACACCGGCGGGAGTGATCAGCCGGCCGCCGAGGATCTGGTGCTCGCCTCGGGGCGGGACCTGAATCCCGAGACCCTGGCATGGGCACAGCGCAGACTGGCCGAGGAGGGCCGGTCCGCCATCGACAAGAGGCTTCCGTAGCCCCGGTTCACCGGCCGGCGGGGCGGGGGAGCATGCGGGGCGCTTCCCGCCCCTCGGTTAGCCTGAACGCAATATGAATCGTTTGACGACGTCACGGGGCGGATTCGATCTCGCCCGTTTTCCCGAGGACCCGCGCGACCCGTTCCGAGCCTGGGACGCCGCGGACGAGTATCTGCTCCGGCGGCTGGACGGCGGGGACGGAGACGGCCCCGTGGATCTGTCCGGCGCCGTGGTCGTGGTGGGCGACCGCTGGGGCGCGCTCGCGACGGCACTGGCCGGCCACCGCCCCGTACAGATCACCGATTCATATCTGGCGCAGCGCGCCACCCTGGCCAATCTCGCCCGCAACGGACTGGACACCGGCTCCGTACGGCTGCTGTCCGCACGCTCCGCCCCGCCGGACCGCGCCGACGTCCTGCTCGTACGGGTGCCGAAGAGCCTGGCGCTCCTGGAGGACCAGTTGCACCGGCTCGCTCCCGCCGTCCACGCGGACACCGTCGTCATCGGCACCGGCATGGTCAAGGAGATCCACACCTCCACGCTCAAGCTCTTCGAACGGATCATCGGGCCCACCCGCACCTCGCTCGCGGTGAAGAAGGCCCGGCTGATTTTCTGCACGCCCGACCCCGCCCTGCCGCGCATTCCGAGCCCCTGGCCCCGCAGCTACGACCTGCCCGACGACATCGGCGCGGTCTCCGGCCACACCGTCACCAGCCATGCCGGGATCTTCTGCGCGGAGCACCTCGACATCGGCACCCGCTTCTTCCTGAAGCATCTGCCCGAGCGGACAGGCCCCGACCATGTCGTCGACCTCGGCTGCGGGAACGGCGTCATCGGTACGTCCGCCGCACTGGCCAACCCCGAGGCGGTGGTCACCTTCATCGACGAGTCGTACCAGGCCGTCGCCTCCGCCGAGATGACGTTCCGCGCCAGCACCGGCGCGGACGCCAAGGCGGACTTCGTGGTCGGCGACGCGCTGACCGGCGTACCGCCCGGG
>DATCWZ010000317.1:0-3179 GCA_036566065.1 Streptomyces sp.
GGCCGGTATCGTCAGGCTCTGACGATACCGGCCGCCCAACGACATTGCCTAGCGCTGTCACCCCTTCGGGTTTTCGGGCTTCGGGCGTGTCCGGGATGCGGTATCACACAGCGACGACCGCCCCGTACCTCCCTGCCATGCGGCACACTGGACGTTTGGCCACATCCCTGGCCGCATCCCGTAGAAAGGGCCGAAGCGCGTGACCGGACCCCTCATCGTCCAGAGCGACAAGACGTTGCTCCTCGAAGTCGACCACGAGCAGGCCGATGCCTGCCGTCGGGCCATTGCCCCCTTCGCGGAGCTGGAGCGCGCGCCTGAGCACATCCACACCTACCGGGTCACTCCGCTCGGGCTGTGGAACGCCCGCGCGGCCGGGCACGACGCCGAGCAGGTTGTCGACGCGCTGGTGGAGTTCTCGCGTTACCCCGTGCCGCACGCGCTCCTCGTCGACATCGCCGAGACGATGGCACGGTACGGGCGCCTCACGCTGTCCAAGCACCCCGTCCACGGTCTGGTGCTGACCTCCAGCGACCGGCCCGTCCTGGAGGAGATCCTCCGGTCCAAGAAGATCCAGCCGCTGGTCGGAGCCCGGATCGACCCGGACACCGTGTCCGTGCATCCCTCCGAGCGTGGCCAGATCAAGCAGACCCTGCTGAAGCTCGGCTGGCCGGCGGAGGATCTCGCGGGGTACGTCGACGGCGAGTCGCACCCGATCGCGCTCGCCGAGAACGGCTGGGCGCTGCGCCCGTATCAGAAGCAGGCCGTCGAGGGGTTCTGGCACGGCGGGTCCGGGGTCGTCGTGCTGCCGTGCGGGGCGGGAAAGACGCTGGTCGGGGCCGGTGCCATGGCCGAGGCCAAGGCGACCACGCTGATTCTGGTGACGAACACCGTCTCGGCCAGGCAGTGGAAGCACGAGCTGGTCAAGCGAACCTCGCTGACCGAGGACGAGATCGGCGAGTACAGCGGCACGCGCAAGGAGATCCGCCCCGTCACCATCGCCACGTATCAAGTGCTGACCGTGCGGCGCAAGGGCGTCTATCCGCACCTGGAGCTGTTCGACTCCCGCGACTGGGGCCTGGTCATCTACGACGAGGTGCATCTTCTGCCCGCCCCCGTCTTCAAGTTCACCGCCGACCTCCAGGCCCGGCGCCGCCTCGGGCTGACGGCCACGCTCGTACGTGAGGACGGGCGCGAGTCGGACGTGTTCTCGCTGATCGGGCCCAAGCGGTTCGACGCCCCGTGGAAGGAGATCGAGGCGCAGGGCTATATCGCGCCCGCCGACTGTGTCGAGGTCCGGGTCAATCTGACGGATGCGGAGCGGCTCGCGTACGCCACGGCGGAGACCGAGGAGAAGTACCGGTTCTGCGCGACGACGGAGACCAAGCGCAAGGTCACGGAGGCGCTCGTACGCAAGCACATGGGCGAGCAGACGCTGGTCATCGGGCAGTACATCGACCAGCTCGACGAGCTCGGCGAGTATCTGGACGCCCCGGTGATCAAGGGCGAGACCAGCAATGTGCAGCGGGAGAAGCTGTTCGGGGCGTTCCGGGAGGGCGAGATCAGCGTGCTCGTCGTGTCGAAGGTCGCCAACTTCTCGGTGGACCTGCCGGAGGCGACGGTCGCGATCCAGGTGTCGGGGACGTTCGGCTCGCGGCAGGAGGAGGCTCAGCGGCTCGGCCGGGTGCTGCGCCCGAAGGCTGACGGGCACGAGGCCCGCTTCTACTCGGTGGTCGCGCGCGACACGATCGACCAGGACTTCGCGGCGCACCGCCAGCGGTTCCTGGCCGAGCAGGGGTACGCGTACCGGATCGTCGACGCGGATGAGCTGCTGTCGGACGGCTGATCCGGCGGGCGGGGCACACTTTCAGCGGCGCGTGCGTATGACGCCTACCTCCTCCGCGTACTCGCCGAGCACGGCCACGCCGAACGCCGTGCGGACGTAGATACGGACGGCACGCAGCGCTTCACCGAGGCGGTGGCCGCGAGGGGGGCCCGTTGTGCGTGGGTTGAGATATATGGTGCTCATATATTCCATGGTGCTCCGCCGCAGCCCGTACCCGGGAGCCGCGTCCTTTATTCATTCGACCCGGCCCGGCGCGAGGCATAGAATCTCCGGTCTGCCCGCCTCCCGCACCGTGGTACCGGCCCATACCGGCAGCCGGGGGAGCGCCGCCGTCCGGACGGAAACCGGCCGGCACCACAGCCGCACCCCGAGCATCACCGAACGTCCCTGAGCGGACCGCGTCCGCCCCTGCCCGCCTGCGCCAAGGCCGCGGGGGCACGATCGCGGTCCGCCGTCCTGCGTTGAAAAGCCGGAGGCAACACCGTGCCCGCGCACGAAGCAGAGAGCGACACCACGCCCGACACGCCCGGCCCGCTGGCCCGGGAGCGCGCCCACCTCGCCGCCTCCCGCGCGGCGCTGCGCGCCATGCGTGAGGACGTACAGTCCCTGGACATCCGCGATGTCACCGCGAACTGGGTGAACGCCGCCGTCCTGCAGTCCCAGATCAACGACCGCATCAAGGCGCTCGCCGACCTCGCCCACACCCCGCTGTTCTTCGGCCGCCTCGACTTCGCGAACCCGGTCAGCGCCGACAAGGCGGAAGGCGCGGACGGCGAGCGGTTCTACATCGGCCGCCGCCATGTCCACGACGCCCACGGCGACCCGATGGTCATCGACTGGCGCGCACCGGTCTCGCAGCCGTTCTACCAGGCGTCCAGGAACACCCCGCTGGACGTCGAGCGCCGCCGCCGCTTCGGCTACACGGGCGGCGAGTTGACCGCGTACGAGGACGAGAACCTCACCGATCCGGCGGAGACCGAGCAGTCCAGCAAGCTCCTCCAGTCGGAGATCGAACGGCCCCGCGTCGGCCCCATGCGGGACATCGTTGCGACGATCCAGCCCGAGCAGGACGAGATCGTACGCAGCGGGCTCGGCGGGACGGTCTGCGTCCAGGGCGGCCCCGGCACCGGGAAGACCGCCGTCGGCCTGCACCGGGTCGCCTATCTGCTGTACGCGCACCGCGAGCGGCTGGCCCGCACCGGGACCCTGGTCATCGGGCCGAACAGGTCGTTCCTGCAGTACATCGAACAGGTGCTCCCGGCGCTCGGTGAGCTGGAGGTCAAGCAGGCCACCGTCGAGGACCTGGTGACGGCGCGGGTCGAGGTCCGCGGCACGG
>DATCWZ010000732.1:0-2898 GCA_036566065.1 Streptomyces sp.
CGGCGGCGGCCAGCGTCTCGGCCGCGCGCAGCCCCTCGGTGACCGTGTGGCCGTACAGGCCGTGCCGGTCGCCGCCGCGCAGCAGATTACGCCGCCGCAGCTCGACCGGGTCCAGCCCGAGCCGTACGGCCGCCTCGTCGATGGCCGTCTCCAGCGCGAACGCCACCTGCGGCACCCCGTAGCCGCGGAACGCGCCGGCGTTGGCGTTGTTGGTGTAGACGACCTGGCCGTCGAAGCGCGCCACCGGCACCCGGTATGGGCCGACCGACATCTCCGCCGACGTCTTGAGCACGTTGGGCCCCGAGGTGACGTACGGGCCGGTGTCGGCCAGGGCGGTCATGTCACTGGCCGCGATACGCCCGTCACCGGTGAACCCGATCCGGATCGACGTGTGGAACGGATGCCGCTTCGGCCCCGCGATCATGACCTCCTCGCGGCTCAGCCGCATGTGCACGGGCGCATCCGCAGCCTTGGCCAGCAGGGCGAGGAAGACCGGCATCGGGTCGTCGTTGCGGGAGCCGAACGCACCGCCGACCGGCCCCGACACCAGCCTGACGTCGTCCAGGTCGACGGCCAGCGCCCGCGCCACCTTGCGCCGGTGCAGGCCGGGGTTCTGCGACCCGCACCAGATCGTCACCTGATCGGCCTCCCACAGCGCGACCCCGCCCGGCGGCTCGATCGCGACGTGCTCCTGCGCCCCGGTCCGGACCGTCCGCTCCACCACCAGGTCGGCGGCGGCCAGCCCGGCCTCCACGTCGCCCGACGCGAAGCCGATCCGCCCCGCGAGATTCCCGTCCAGGTGGAGCGCCGGCGTGTCGGGGGACAGGGCGGTGCGCGGGTCGGCGACGACGGGCAGCGGCGCCAAGGTGACCTTGATGGCGTCGGCCGCGCGCCTGGCGGTGCCCTCGTCGACCGCGGCCACCAGCGCGATCGCCTCGCCCACCTGACGGACCCGATCCGTCGCGAGCACCGGGCCGTCCGCCTCGGTCGGGCCGAGCAGGTTGAAGGGGACGTCGGCCCCGATGAGCACGGCGCGCACGCCCGGCATCGCGGTGGCCTCGTCGGTGTCGATGGACACGATACGCGCGTGCGGGGCGGCGGAGCGGGTCACCGCGCCATGCAGCATCCCGGGAAACCGCAGGTCCGTGACGTACTTGAGCTCTCCCGTGACGATCTCGCGGGCCTGATCGCCGGGCAGCGACCGGCCCACCTGGGCGTGGTCCGGGTTATGCGTGCCGGGTCGCGCGCGATACGGTGCGGCCTCGACAGATTTCCGTCCGTTCGACTGACAAATATGCGGGAATGCGCGATGAGAATCACCGACGTGCGCTGCGTCGAATACACGGGCTCGCTGGCCCACCCCAACCCCCTGTGGGAGGAGCGGCTGCGCCGCCCCAACGACATCTACCCCGAAAAGGCCGCCGCCGGGCCGGTCCAGCCGCCCGTCCGTGACGATGGCGGCCTGGAGGTGCGCGCGATCTTCCTGCACATCGACACCGACGAGCAGATCACCGGCAGCACCGCCGTCCTGTCGGCCGAGCAGGCCCACACCGTGCTGACCGTACTGCGCCCTCAGCTCCTCGGCGCCGATCCGCTGGCCACCGAGAGGATCTGGGATCTCGGTTACCGCTCCATGATCCACGGCAGGGCCGGGACCGGCATGCTCGCCCTGTCGGCGGTCGACTGCGCGCTGTGGGACATTCGCGGCCGGCACTTCGGAGTCCCCGCGCACGTCCTGCTCGGCGGGCCCACCCGCGATGATGTCCCTGCCTACCTGTCCACCCTCGGCGACTCCCTGGCCATCGAGGACGTCAAGCGCCGCACCGGCGAACTCGTCGCGGCCGGCTACGGCGGGGTCAAATGGTTCCCCCGTTCCGGGCCCGGGGACGGTCACCGCGGCGTCGACAAGGTGGTGGAGCTCGTCGCGGCCGTACGGGAGGTGGGCGGCCCCGACCTCGACATCATGCTCGACGCCTGGAGCTCCTGGGACATCCCCTTCACCCTGGACGTCGCCCGCGAATGCGAGGCGCTGCGGCTGCGCTGGATCGAGGAGCCGCTGCCCGCCGACGACACCGCGGGATACGCGTCGCTGCGCCGCAGGCTCGGCGGCCGGGTGCAGATCAGCGGTGGCGAGCATGAGTACACCCGCTGGGGGATCGCCCGCCTGCTCCGCGACGACCTGCTCGACGTCTATCAGGCCGACCCGCACTGGGGCGGCGGCATCAGCGAGATGACGCGCGTCGCCGCGCTCGTCTCGGCCGCCGGCCGCCAGTTCATCCCGCATGGCCAGTCGCCGCAGTGCAACGCCGCGCTCACCTTCTCCGCCGGGCCCGGCCTGATCCCCGAGATGGAGTACCTGCGCCGGCTCGGCCCGCTCTATCAGCACTTCCTCGCGGATCCCATCACCCCGGTCAACGGACGTGTCGCCGCGCCCACGACCACCGGCTTGGGCATGCGCCTCGCCGACGATCGCATCTTGGACGCCTGCCCTCTCTGACCTGGGAGAAACATGATCATCGCCTGTCTGTCCGGCTACGACGCAGAGTTGGTGCGCCGCCTCGCCGGAACCGATCGGATAGCGGTCCGGATCGCCTCCGGGTCCGGCGACCAGAGCGAGGTCGCCGCCCTTGTCAAGGACGCGGACATCGTGATCGCCGACGCGGCGCGCCGCTACGTACTCGACGCCGCCGCGATCGACGCGATGGACCGCTGCCGGTTCATCCAGCAGCCCGCCGTCGGGTACGACACCGTGGACGTCGCCCGGGCCGCCGAACGGGGCATCCCGGTGTCCAACGCGCCCGGCTACAACGCCGCCGCCGTCGCCGACTGGGTCATCATGGCGACGCTCGTCGTGCTGCGCGGCGGCCTGACCGCCGACGCCACCCTGCGCACGCCCGG
>DATCWZ010000489.1:0-2624 GCA_036566065.1 Streptomyces sp.
CGTCGCCGGCTTCCTGCGGGCCCGCCGGTAGACCCCGGCGGGCAGCCGACGGAAAGGAGCCAAGCCCTCGTGGCCGTCCATCGCACCGCCGCTCACCGCAGGCCCAAGCAGCGCCCCCTCTCCGGCTCTGCTGCCCGCACCGCGCTCACCCTGGCCCTCGCGGGTGCCGCGACCGCCACCGCCTTCGACGGCGCCGCGCACGCGGAACCCCGGCTCAACCCCGCCCAGGTCAAGGCCGAGGTGGACAGGATGTACCACGACGCCGAGGTCGCCACCGAGCAGTACAACGGCGCCAAGGAGAAGGCGACGGCCGCCGAGAAGGCGCTCGACGGCCTGCGCGACGAGGCGGCCCGCCGGACCCAGCGCCTCAACGACGCGCGTGACACGCTCGGTTCACTCGCCGCCGCCCAGTACCGCGGCGGCGGCCTCGACCCGTCGGTGCAGCTCGCGCTCTCCTCCGACCCCGACCAGTATCTGGAGCGGGCCTCCTACCTCGACCGGGCGGGCGACCGCGGGGCCACCACCATCAGCGGCATCAAGCGGCAGCTCGCCGACGTCGCCCAACTGCGCGCCAGGGCCGACACGGAGCTCGCGACCCTCGCGGACCGCCGGGCGGAGCTGACCAAGCACAAGAAGACGGTACGGGCCAAACTCGCCGACGCACGGCGGCTCCTGGATACCCTGACCGGCCCGCAGCGCGCCGCCTACGAACACACGGCCGACGCCACAAACGGAGGCGGCGACGCGCGCGGCGCAGTCCTCCAGGCCCCCAACGCCCGCGCGGCGCAGGCCATCGACTTCGCGTACGGAGCACTCGGCAAGCCGTACGTATGGGGCGCCACAGGACCCGCGTCCTTCGACTGCTCCGGGCTCACCCAGGCGGCCTGGCGTGCCGCCGGCGTCTCCCTGCCCCGCACCACCTACACCCAGATCAACGCGGGCCGCCGCGTCTCCCGCTCCGAACTCGCCCCCGGCGACCTGGTCTTCTTCTACTCGGGCATCAGCCACGTCGGCCTGTACATCGGCAACGGCCGGATGATCCACGCCCCCCACCCCGGCGCCCCCGTCCGCATCGCCCCGATCGACCAGATGCCCTTCGCGGGAGCAACCCGGGTGGCCTGAACCAGGCCACCCGCTGCCCGGGGTCAGACCAGGCGGCGGGCTGTTGCCCAGCGGGTCAGTTCGTGGCGGTTGGAGAGCTGGAGCTTGCGCAGGACCGCCGAGACGTGGGATTCCACGGTCTTCACCGAGATGAAGAGCTGCCGGGCGATCTCCTTGTACGCGTATCCGCGCGCGATCAGCCGCAGCACCTCGCGCTCCCGCTGCGTCAGCCGGTCCAGGTCCTCGTCCACCGGCGGCGCGTCCGTCGAGGCGAAGGCGTCCAGGACGAAACCGGCGAGCCGGGGCGAGAACACCGCGTCGCCGTCCTGGACCCGGAACACCGAGTCGACCAGGTCGGCGCCGGTGATGGTCTTGGTGACATAGCCGCGCGCACCGCCCCGGATGACCCCGATGACGTCCTCTGCGGCGTCCGACACGGACAGCGCCAGGAAGCGCACCGGGTTCTGGGCCGCGCCCATCATCGGGGCGCAGCGCCGCAGCACCTCGACGCCGCCGCCGCCCGGCAGGTGCACGTCGAGCAGCACCACCTCGGGCCGGGTCGCCGTGATCACGGTGACCGCCTGGTCGACGTCGGCCGCCTCGCCGACGACCTCGACCCCGGTCTCCTCCGTGCGGCCGATCTCGGCCTGGACCCCGGTGCGGAACATCCGGTGGTCGTCGACGAGGACGACGCGTACCCGCCGCTCCGGTCCGCCGGTCGCCTCGGTGTGCTCGGTCATGGGTTCGCCCTCTCCATCTCCAGTTCGACTTCCGTGCCCCCGCCGGGCGCCGAACGCAGCCGCGCCGTGCCGCCGTGGCGCTGCATCCGGCCGATGATTGATTCTCGTACGCCCATCCTGTCGCCCGGGACGGAGTCCAGGTCGAATCCCGGCCCCCTGTCCCGTACGGAGACGAAGACCGTGCGGCCCTCGACCTCGGCGTAGACCTGGACGGCGCCACCCTCGCCACCGTACTTGGCCGCGTTGACCATCGCCTCGCGCGCGGCCTGCATCTGGGCCGACAGCTTCTCGTCGAGCGGGCAGTCGCCGACCACGACGACCTCCAGCGGGACGCCGTGCTTGTCCTCCACCTCGGCGGCGGCGCGTTTGACCGCCTCGGCCAGGGTCTCCGGCTCGTCGTCATCGTCCTTGCCGGTGCCGTCCGGGTTGTAGAGCCAGTTGCGGAGCTCGCGTTCCTGGGCGCGGGCGAGTCTGCGTACCTCGCCGGCGTCGTCCGCGTTGCGCTGAATCAAGGTGAGGGTGTGCAGGACCGAGTCGTGGACATGCGCGGCGACCTCGGCCCGCTCCTGGGCCCTGATCCGCATCAGCCGTTCCTCGGAGAGGTCCTGCGTCATTCGTACGAGATAGGGGCCCGCCAGCAGCGCGATGCCGGTGAGCATCGCGATGGCGGCGGTCAGCACATTGCCGAGCTGGGCGGCCGAGCCGCGGACCACGATGAAGACGGCGAGCCCGAGACCTACCAGGGCGACGCCCGCCAGGCCGCGCGCCAGATGCAGCAGCCGG
>DATCWZ010000577.1:0-6652 GCA_036566065.1 Streptomyces sp.
CCGGCGCGGAAGGCCGCCGCCAGCGGGGACACGGCCTGTGCCTGTACGGCGATCAGGGCCGGCCGGCGGTCGATCAGACCCTGGCTATACAGCTCGGCGGTGGCCAGGGCCGCGCCCAGGAGGAGCGTGCCGTTGCCGACCGGGACGGCGATCGCGTCCGGCAGCCGCCCGCCGAGGTCCTCCCACAGTTCGTAGACGTACGTCTTCGTGCCGTGCAGGAAGTACGGGTTGAACACATGCGAGGCGTAGAAGGTGCCGGGCGCGTCCGCGGCCGCACGGGCGGCCAGCGCGGTGGCATGGCGGTTGCCGGAGACGATCTCCAGGCGGGCGCCATGAGCCAGGATCTGCTCCGTCTTCTTCGCGGAGGTCCCCTCCGGTACGTACACCGTGCACGGCAGCCCGGCCCTGGCGCAGTACGCGGCGACGGCCGTGCCCGCGTTGCCGCTGCTGTCCGCGACGACGCGCTCGGGGGACAGACGCCTGGCCAGCTCCGCCAGCATGACCGCGCCCCGGTCCTTGAAGGAGAGCGTCGGCATCAGATAGTCGAGCTTCGCCGAGACGGTCCCGGTGAGAGGAACCAGCGGCGTCCTGCCCTCACCGAGGCTGACCGCCGGTGCGGCGAGGGGCAGCGCCTCCTCGTAACGCCACAGGGAATTGACGCGTCCGGCCAGCGCGGCGAGGGAGAGCGGGGCGCCCGGAGTCTCGAATTCCAGGTCCCAGGGGCCCCGGCAGACGGGGCAGCACCAGGGAGCGCCGGCGATGTCGGCTCGGGTCTTGTCCTGCGGGCAGAGATAGGTGGCCATGCCCGCAAGCATGTCAGGCGTATGCGCTGGTCGGAACGGGATCATTACGTCAGGTGAAATCATGGCCCACGCTTGCGGGGCACAACCGACGGTTGCCACTCTGTTGCAGTCTGTCAACCTGTTGGGAGTGGCCAGTGACATTCGGTGAGCAGCCCGCCTATTTGCGCGTGGCGAGCGATCTGCGGGAGAAGATCGTCAACGGCGCGCTGCCGCCCCATACCCGTCTGCCGTCGCAGGCCCGCATCCGCGAGGAGTACGGGGTCTCCGACACCGTAGCCCTGGAGGCGCGCAAGGTGCTGATGGCCGAGGGGCTGGTCGAGGGGCGCTCCGGCTCCGGTACATATGTGCGCGCGCGCCCCGTCCCGCGCCGGATCGCGCGCTCCGGCTACCGGTCGGGGGCGGGGGCCGGCCCGTTCCGGCAGGAGCAGACGGCGGAAGGGGCGCATGGCACCTGGGAGTCGAGCAGTGCGCAGGAGGGGGCGAGCCGGGAGATCGCCGGGCGGCTGGGGATCCAGCCGGGCGACCGCGTGATGCGTACGAGATATGTCTTCCGGGAAGCGGGCGAGCCGATGATGCTCTCCACCTCCTGGGAACCCCTCGCCGTCACCGGGCGCACGCCGGTGATGCTGCCGGAGGAGGGACCACTCGGCGGCTGCGGGGTGGTCGACCGGATGGCGGCGATCGACATCGTCGTGGACAACGTGGCGGAGGAGGTCGGCGCACGCCCGGGGCTGGCGGAGGAGCTCCTGGCGCTCGGCGGTGTGCCCGGCCATGTGGTGATGGTCATCGGGCGGACCTTCTACGCGTCGGGCCGGGCCGTCGAGACGGCCGACGTGGTCGTACCGGCCGACCGCTACCGGATCGCCTACCATCTGCCGGTCCGCTGACGGAGCCTGACACCCCCTCATCGCGCTCTCCTTCGGCATGGCCAAATGCGTGTCTTTTTGTGAAAACACGCATCCGGTGAGTGAAGGTCAGGCGTAGGCTCGGGCATATGCGTACTGCGGTTTCCTGGGGATCCTTAGAGACGTGCACGCCGATGGGGAGAGGGGCGACATGCTCGGGAGGGCCACGATGAACGACAGCGGCGCCGTGCTCCCCTGGCTGGTGATCCGGCAGGACGACAACGGCAATCGGTACCGCGTCGGTCGCTACGCGACCCAGGACGAGGCCCAGCGGATCGCGGACGGCCTGGACCGCCGCGGACACAAGCAGCTCTACTGGGTGGAACGCGCGGGCCAGAACGCCCGCCCCTGAACACGGAACAGGGCGGTGGCGGGGTGATGGGGGTGTTGATCGACACCGTGGCGTGGGTGCGGGTGGAGGGCGGCCGGATTCTCTGCGCGCGCTCCAGGGGCAAGGACGTGTTCTATGTCCCCGGGGGTAAGCGGGAGGGTGCGGAGACGGACCTGCAGACCCTCGTGCGGGAGGTCAGGGAAGAGCTCGCCGTGGCCGTCGTCGCGGAGACCGTCACCCACGCGGGGACGTACGAGGCACAGGCGCACGGGCATCCCGACGGTGTGGTGGTGCGCATGAGCTGTTATCACGGCGAGTACCGCGGGACGCCCGTCGCGAGCAGCGAGATCGAGGAGGTGGCCTGGCTGTCGTACGCCGACCGGTCGCGTGTTCCACCGGTCGACCAGTTGCTCTTCGACGACCTCAAGGCGTCGGGCGAGCTGACCTGAGCCACGGGTCATGCACCCGTACGACCATTCAGTCGTTTGTGCGGTAGTTCGTACCGAATCCCGGGTATGTGGTGATGAGCTCCTTGCGTGAAGGCGCCCGTCGCTGGTCTTGGGAAGTGATCCGGCGTGATCGATACCGATGGTGACTACGCCGAGTGGATCTTTCCGGCCCGGCCCGGCTGTGTGCGCGGCGCGCGACATGCCGTCCATGACGCCTTGCGGTACTGGGGACTCGACGGGGAGCTGGGCGATCTGACCGTACTGCTCGTGAGCGAGCTGGTGACCAATTCCCTGCGCCATGCCTCCGGTCCGATCGGCGTGCGGCTGGTGCTGCCCCGATCCGACGGCCTGACGGACGGCGCGCATGGCGCGCCGTGCGGTGGGAAGGGTCTGCTCGTGGAAGTCTCCGATCCGGTTCCGGATCCGCCGACCGCTCGGACTGCCGGGCCCGATGACGAGGGAGGCCGCGGGCTTCAGCTCGTGGCTTGTTCTGCCTGTCGCTGGGGAACGCGGCGCGGAAAGAGTGGCAAAACGGTGTGGTTCGAGCTCGCTCTGCCTGGTTAGGAGTGGGGAGGGATGCACAGCGATCACCAGAGGTCGGGCAGAACCTGGCTGAAAGGGACTGAGACCTTGCTGTGATCGTGAACGCCGTGCCGGTAAGGGCCGTAGTGCTGAATACTGCGGGCAGGACCGGTCCGGTGTGTGAGCTGGAGGGGACGGTCGCGTGAGCGAGATACCTGGGACAGCGGGCGAGGTCGTGTGGCAGAGCAGCCCGCCCGGCTCGATCTATGACTACATCAGGGTCGCCTCCTTCTCGATCGGGCCCGATGGGCTGGTCGAGCAGTGGAGCCGGCGGGCCGCCGCGCTGTTCGGCATGTCCGCCCGCGAGGCCGTGGGCAGGGATCCCGTCGAGGCGTTCATGCCCATCGAGCTGCGCCCGGAGGGGCATCGGCGGGTCGGCGAGATTCTCGACGGCAAGGAGTGGACGGGCCTCGTCCCCTTCCGTATGCCGGACGGACACGGCACACACGGCCTCGCCGAGATCTACGTCATGCCGAGCGAGACCGGGACAGGTGAGCGGGCGGCGCTGTGCATCGTCGTCGATGTCCGGGCCCTGCAGCAGATCGAGACCGACCTCGCCGCGTCACAGGCGATTTTCGGCCAATCCCCGTTCGGCTTCGTCCTGTTCGGTACGGACTTCACAGTCGTACGTGCCAACCAGCGCTTCGCCACCGTCTTCGGGGGCGATGCCGCGGACCACCGCGGCCGTACGGTGGACGACTATCTGTCCCGCTCCGAGGCCGACCGGCTGACCGCGACCCTCAAGCGGGTCCTGGAGACCGGGGAGTCCGTCACCGATCTCAAGCTTGTCGGTACGGCGCCGGGCGCCACGAGCCGGCGGCACTGGTCGATGAACCTCTACCGGGTGCACAGCGGAACCGGGCGGCCCATCGGGATCGCCGGGCTCGCCACCGATGTCACCCGGGGGCACATCGCCGCCCGGGAGGCGGCCAACGCCCGCCGCAACCTCGCCCTGCTCAACGAGGCGGGCGCACGCATCGGCAACTCGCTCGACCTGGAGACCACCGCCCGCGAGCTCCTCGATGTCGCCGTGCCCGGATTCTGCGACCTGGCCTCGGTCGACCTGTACCAGGGGCTGCTCACCGGGGACGAGGCGCCGCCCGGGAGTTGGGGTCCGGCAGACAGGGAGCCCGGCAGCGGCTCGGCCGAGCTGCGCCGCGTCGCCCTGGCCAGCGCGGTGTCCGACACCCTGCCCGGGTCCGCCGGGTCAGCCGGGTCCGGTTCGGCGCCCGATGGTGACCCGGGCCCGCCAGCTCTGGGCGCGGTCCACCGCTTCCCGTTCAACTCGCCCTGTGCCATTGCCCTGCGGGCCGGCCGCGTCGAGGACGTACCCGGCGACGAGACCGGCTTCGTCCACTCCACCCTCGCCGTGCCGATGGTCGCGCACGACACCGTCGTCGGCCTCGTCCAGTTCTCCCGCGCCAAGGGCAGCGAGCCGTTCGGCGAGCGGGACCGGGCGCTGGCCACCGAACTCGCCGCCCGCGCGGCCGTCTGCATCGACAACGCCCGGCTCTACCGCCGCGAGCACGAGCGCGCCCTGATCCTCCAGCGCAGCCTGCTCCCCCCGGGCGATCCCGAGGCGGCGGGCCTGGACATCGCCTGCCGCTATCTGCCCGGCACCGCGGCGACCGAGGTCGGCGGCGACTGGTTCGACGTCATCGAACTCCCCGGCCACCGCACTGCCCTCGTCGTCGGCGACGTCATGGGCCGTGGGCTGCGGGCCGCCGTCGCCATGGGCGAACTGCGCACCGCCGTACGCACCCTGGCCCTGCTGGACCTGGAACCCGCCGAGGTGCTCTCCGCGCTCGACGAGGTCGCCCGCGGCCTGGGCTCCCCCGGCGGGGACCGGGGCGACGGATTCGGCGGCCGGGGTCAGGGGAGCGGAGGCGCCCAGTGGCTGTCCCGGGCCGCCCACAAGTCCCGCGAGGCGGACCTCTCCGAGGTCTACCTCGCCACCTGCGTGTACGCCGTCTACGACCCGGTCACCCGGCGCTGCACCTTCGCCAACGCCGGTCACCTGCCGCCCGTCGTGGTGGAGCCGGGCGAGCCGGCGCTGCTGCTCGACGTCCCGCCCGGAATGCCGCTCGGTGTCGGCGGCGAGCCCTTCGAGGAGGTCGAGGTGGAGCTCAAGGAGGGCGCCCTGCTCGCCCTCTACACCGACGGCCTCGTCGAGTCCCGCGACCACCCGCTCGACGAGGGACTCGAAGCGTTCCGCAGGGCCCTCACAGAGTCCACCCGGCCGCTCGAAGACGTCTGCGACCATGTGCTCAGCACGCTGGACACCCGTCACGGCGAGGACGACATCGCGCTGCTGATGGCCCGTATCCAGGGGCTGCCCGCGAACGCGGTCGGCGACTGGCGGCTGCCGCGCGAACTGCGCTCCGTGGGGCGGGCCCGTGAGCTGGCGTGTGCGCAACTGACGGCCTGGGACCTCGACGACCTGGTGGACACCACCGAACTGCTGGTCAGCGAACTCGTCACCAACGCCCTGCGGTACGGCGAGGGCGAGATCAGGCTCAGGCTGCTGCGTGACCGTACGCTCGTGTGCGAGGTCTGGGACGCGGGCCTCGTCCAGCCGCGGCGGCGGCGGGCACGGGACACCGACGAGGGCGGGCGCGGGCTGCAACTGGTCGGCCTGCTGAGCGCGGGCTGGGGATCGCGGCGGACGCCGCGCGGCAAGACCGTGTGGTTCGAACTGACCCTCCCCGACGGGCAGCCGGTGGCCGAGCGCTCGGTGGAGCAGTTGCTGAGCATGTTCTGACCCCTGCCCGACTTTTCACCGGGGCCGTCAGGAGGGAGACTTCAGCGCGGCGAGCCTGGCCTCCACCTCCGCGCTGTCGTCCAGCTCGGTGAGCTGCTCGAACTGGGCGTCCAGCGACGAGGCCGCGAGCTCCTGCTTGCCCATGGCCCTCGCCTCCTCGCGCCGCACCTTGTCCTCGAACCGGCCGAGTTCGCTCGCCGGGTCCAGCACATTGATGCTCTTGACGGCGTCCAGCATCTGGTTCTGCGCGTGGGCGGACCGTGCCCGCGCGACGAACTCGTCGCGCTCGGACATCAGCCCCGACAGCTTGGCCTTCATCTCGTCCAGACCCGCCTTGAGCCTGTCCACCACGGCCGTCTGCGAGGCGATGGCCGGTCCCGCCGTCGTCGCCTCCTTCTCCGCCTGGAGCTGGCGGCCCAGCGCGACCCTGGCCAACTGGTCGAACCTGTCGGCTTCGGCGGCCGCCCCGGTCGCCCGCAGCTCGTCGGCCCTCGTGCTGGCCGCCAGGGCCTTGCCGCCCCACTCCCTGGCCGAGTCGATGTCCTCCCGGCGGTCCTGCTCCATCAGCCGGAGATTGCCGATGGTCGCGGCGACCGCCTGCTCGGCCTCCGCGATATTGCCCGTGAACTCGCGGATCAACTGGTCCAGCATCTTCTCCGGATCCTCGGCCTGGTCCAGCAGAGCGTTGATGTCGGCCTTGGCCAACTGGGTGACGCGGCCGAGAATGGTCTGCTTGGTCATGAGCTCGCACCTCTCCTTGTCATAGGGGTTGTACGGGTCGGCCTGTCGTTCAGAAGCGGCCCCCGCCGCCCCGGCGGCTG
>DATCWZ010000497.1:0-4217 GCA_036566065.1 Streptomyces sp.
CCCGCAGGTCCCCGCCGATCTGGTGCCGCGGGCCCGCGAACGGGGCGCCCGGCTGCTGCGCCGCCGCCGGGCGCTGAACCACCTGTCGCTCTGCGCGCTGTGGGCGATGGTGATCGCCTTCGCGGTGTGGGCGGCGGTGAACCAGCCATGGGTCACGCCGCCCGCCGACCTGACCCCGCCGCTGGAGGGCTGGTGACGTCCGGGCGGCGCCTGTTCCGTACCGATTTATGATGGAATCACCGGCAAGTGATACGAGCCGAGGAGGCCGTGATGACCAGGAAAGTCGCCGACTGCCGTAGGTTTCCGAGCGTCTCGAACTGCACACTGACCATCTCGGGCGAGGAGGACGAGGTCGTACGGGCCGCCGCCGAGCACGCCGTCTCCGTCCACGAGCACACAGACAGCCCGGAGCTGCGCGAGCAGATCCGGGGCACGCTGGAAGACGAGAAGGTGTCTGTCTGACGACGTGACTGTTTGACGAAGCGAGCCGGGGCGTCCGGCGGTTCGGACATCCGCGTTACGGACAACGCGTCACCGCCGGACGAACTCCGGGTATGCGCCCCTAGCCGAGCGCCTGCGTCAGGTCCGCCAGCAGGTCGTCGGCGTTCTCGATGCCGACGGAGAGCCGCACCAGATCGGACGGCACCTCCAGCGGCGAGCCGGCGGCCGAGGCGTGCGTCATGCGGTACGGGTGCTCCAGGAGCGACTCGACACCGCCGAGCGACTCACCGAGCGTGAAGAGCTTCGCGCGGTCGCAGACCGCGACCGCCGCCTCCTCGCCGCCCGTGACGCGGAACGACACCATCCCGCCGAACGCCCTCATCTGCTTGGCCGCGATCTCGTGGCCCGGGTGGTCCGGCAGACCCGGGTAGAAGACCTGGGTGACCTTGGGGTGGCGGGTCAGCAGCTCGGCGACGCGGGCCGCGTTCGCGTTGTGCCGGTCCATGCGCACCGCGAGGGTCTTGATGCCGCGCAGCACCAGCCACGCGTCGAACGGCCCGGCGACGGCGCCCATCGCGTTCTGGTGGAACGCCAGTTCGTCGGCGAGGCCCGGGTCGCTCACGATCACCGCACCGCCGACGACGTCGGAGTGGCCGCCCATGTACTTGGTGGTCGAGTGCACCACCACATCCGCGCCCAGGGTGAGCGGCTGCTGGAGGTAGGAGCTGGCGAACGTGTTGTCGACGACCAGCCGCACGCCCGCCTCGCCGGCCACGGCGGCGACGGCCGCGATGTCGGTGATGCCGAGCAGCGGGTTGGACGGGGTCTCCACCCAGATCGCCTTGGTCTTCGGGGTGAGAGCGGCCCGTACGGACGCCACGTCCGAGGTGTCCGCGACGGAGAACTCCACGCCCCAGCGCGCGGCGACCTTCGAAAACAGCCGGAACGTGCCGCCGTAGGCGTCGCTCGGGATGACCACGTGGTCGCCGGGCGACAGGAGCGTACGAAGGACGCAGTCCTCGGCGGCGAGGCCGGACGCGAAGGCGAACGCGCGGCGGCCGCCCTCAAGCGCCGCCAGATTCTCTTCCAGGGCGGCACGGGTCGGGTTGGCGCTGCGGCTGTACTCGTAGCCGCCGCGCAGTCCGCCCACGCCGTCCTGCTTGTAGGTGGACACCTGATAAATCGGCGGGACCACGGCGCCGGTGAGGGGATCCGCCATGTTGCCGGCGTGGATCGCGAGTGTCTCGAAACTGTGCTGGTCGCTGCTGTGCTGGTCGCTCATGAGGTCCGAGCGTAGTTCGTCCCCGAGGGTGCTCCTGTGCCCGCTGCCCCGTCCGGGACAATGGGCGCATGGAGATTCTCTGGATCCTGCTCCCGGCGGGCATGCTCGCGATGATCGTCCTCATGCTGCGCCGCCCTCACGGCATCCGGCTGGTCGCGCCGGGCTCTCCGGACGCCGCCGACCCGGACACGTACGGATTCGTGCGGCAAGAGGACCTCGACATCCGGCTGCCGGGCCCCGACCAGGACCTGCTGGACGTGCTTGAGGTCGTGCAGCACACCCAGGACTGGCGGGCGGCGTCCCAGCTGCTGGCGGGGACGCCCAAGGACAGCGAGACCCGCTGGCAGCGCGTACAGGCGTTCGGCGGTGCGGCCTCGCTGGAGCTGATGCGGCAGCCCGGCGTGGGCGGCGCGTGGCTGCGGAAGTGGCGCTCGGAGGCCCCCAAGGACGCGGGGGGCGCGGCGGTGCACGCGGAGTTCCTGGTGCAGCAGGCGTGGCGGTCCTCGGCCGCCGGTACGGACGACTTCCGGATCATCCTGGAGGAGGCCCGCACGGTGGTCGGCGAGGCGGCCCTGCTGGCGCCGGGTGACCCCGTCCCGTACATCACCGAACTCGCCGTCGCGCGCGGGCTCGGCTACCGGCACGAGGAGTTCGACCAGCTCTGGGCGAAGATCATCGACCGGGCCCCGGCCCATATGGGCGCCCATGTCGCGGCGCTGCAGTTCTGGTGCGAGAAGTGGCACGGATCACGCGAGGAGGCCGACCGGTTCGCCACGTCGGCGGCGGCGCGCGCCCCGCACGGTTCGCTGCTGGCGGCGCTGCCGCTGTTCGCGCTGTACGAGCATCTGCCCGAGGTCGTCCTGGTGGAGAGCTTCTACCGCGGCGAGTCGGTGACGAAGGCGGTCGAGGGCGCGATGTTCGCCGTCCACGCGGCCCGCGCCGACGACCCGGTGCTGGCACACGTACGCCATCTGCTGGTGCTGTTCCTGGTCCGGATGGAACGCTGGTCGGAGGCGATGAACCAGTTCGTCCACATCGACGGCCATGTGGGCGCGCTGCCCTGGACCGAGAGCCCGGACCCGGCCGCGGAGTACGCCGTGTACCGGGCGCTGGCGGTCGCGGGCTACGAGGCCAACGGCGGCAGCCCGGCGACGCTCCTCCGCTGACGGGCCGGCTCCCCCTCCCTGCTCCCTGCTCCCTTCACCCTCACCCTCACCCTCACCCGACAGGACTGGCACACACACCATGACCCGCCTCATCCCCATCATCCTGATAGCGCTCGGCATCTGGTTCTGGCTGCGTGCCAAGCGGAAGACGGACGCGTACATGGCGGCCCACGGACTGGACGGCCACAACGCCCGCACCACGCGGGACGAACCCCGCGACCCGGCGGCCTGATGGAATCCTGACGGCCGTCGCAGCGTTGTACGGACCGGACACCGACCCGGAGGAGCCCCGTATGTTCCTGACCCACCGCACCCCGCAGCTCCCCACCCCGGAGGAGGCGCTGACCGGCCGGCCCAGCCCGCTGTACACGCTCCCCGACCGCCACGCCGTCCTCGGCAACCCGCTGACCGGCCCGTATCCGCAGGGCCTGGAGGTCGCCGACTTCGCGCTGGGCTGCTTCTGGGGCGCCGAACGCAAGTTCTGGCAGACCGAGGGCGTCTGGACGACCCTGGCCGGCTACCAGGGCGGCTACACCGAGAACCCCGCGTACGAGGAGGTCTGCTCGGGCCTGACCGGCCACGCGGAGGCGGTCCGCGTGGTCTTCGACCCGAAGCGCGTCACGTACGCCGAACTCCTGAAGCTCTTCTGGGAGTCCCACAACCCGACCCAGGGCTTCCGCCAGGGCAACGACGTGGGTACGCAGTACCGCTCGGCGCTCTACACCCACTCCCCGGAGCAGGCGGAGACCGCCGCCGCGTCCCGCGAGGCGTACCAGGGGGTGCTCACCAACGCCGGGTTCGGCACGATCACCACCGAGGTCCTCCCGGCCGAGGGCCGCCCGTTCTACCCCGCTGAGGCGTACCACCAGCAGTATCTCGACAAGAACCCGAACGGCTACTGCGGCCTCGCGGGCACGGGCGCCCACCTGGAGTCCCCCTCCGAAACGAACTGGGGCCGCTCCTGCCCGACAGGTATCGCACCGGCACCCACCGCCGAGTAGCGTGGGCCCCTGTTGGCTTCCAGGGGCGGAACGAGGGGGAATCCAGTGACGGCCGAGGATCACAGCGAGACCGGCACCCTGCACGGCCGGCCGTGGTTCGCGGCGAACGAAGCCCTGGCGTTCGTCCTTGAGCTGGTGGCGATCGGCTGCCTCGCGTGGTGGGGCTTCACGGCCACGGACGGCGTCGTCCCCTCATTGCTGCTGGGGCTGGGCGTTCCCGCGGTGGCCGTCGCATCGTGGGCGATGTTCGCGGCGCCCCGCGCCCGTATCAAACTGCCACTCGCGGGGGTACTGGCGGTGAAGGCCGCTGTGCTCGGGGGCGCCGCC
>DATCWZ010000375.1:0-4258 GCA_036566065.1 Streptomyces sp.
GAGCCGCCGGCGGACTGGGCGGATTCATCCCGCCCCTGGCCATGGGGGTCATCTTCAGTGCATCCGGGACCTACACCCTGGGCCTCGTACTGCTGGTTCTGGTCGCGGCCGCCGCACTCGCATTCACCGTCACCGGAGTACGCAGCGCGGCGGTCGCCGCGCGTACCACGAAGCCCGGCCCGGCCACTCGCGCGCCGAGAGGAACGGACCATGTGTGAATGCCGCGGCCGTCCGGCGTGACGGCAATCGAAAAACCCACCTGGGTGCGCGCCCGGCCACACCTCACCACCCGTTGACTTGTGACTTGTCCATGGTCCAAAGTCGCTCGCGCAAGCCGACCATGATTCGCACGGGCAGTCGAGGCGGAACGGAAGTGACTCGATGAATACCCAGACCAACCCTCACAAACGTGTACGCATCGACAGCGGGCTCGAGGACGCCCTGGTGGGCAGCCGCCGCTTCTTCACCCGGTCGGAGGTCTCTGACGACCGGCGCACACTGCACCGGATCGGTGGTCGGGCCGCGGACGACTTCTACCGGGACCGCTGGTCGCACGACAAGGTGGTGCGGTCGACCCACGGGGTGAACTGCACCGGTTCCTGCTCGTGGAAGGTCTACGTCAAGGACGGCATCATCACCTGGGAGTCGCAGCAGACCGACTATCCGTCGGTCGGTCCCGACAGCCCGGAGTACGAGCCCCGTGGCTGCCCACGAGGGGCGGCCTTCTCCTGGTACACCTACTCGCCGACCCGGGTGCGCTATCCGTATGTGCGCGGAGTGCTGCTGCAGATGTACCGGGAGGCCAAGCAGCGTCTGGGCGACCCGGTGCTGGCCTGGGCCGACATCGTTTCCGACCCGGTGCGCTCGCGCCGCTACAAGGCAGTACGCGGCAAGGGGGGCCTGGTGCGTGCGAGCTGGGAGGAGGCGACCGAAATGATCGCCGCCGCTCACGTCCACACCATCAAGGAGTACGGCCCCGACCGGCTGGCCGGCTTCTCCCCCATTCCGGCCATGTCGATGGTCTCCCAGGCCGCGGGATCCCGCTTCTACTCGCTGCTCGGCGGGGCGATGCTGTCGTTCTACGACTGGTACGCCGACCTGCCCGTCGCCTCGCCACAGGTGTTCGGCGACCAGACGGACGTACCTGAGTCCGGCGACTGGTGGGACGCGGGTTATCTGATCATGTGGGGCTCCAATGTGCCGGTGACCCGCACCCCCGACGCGCACTGGATGGTCGAGGCCCGCTACCGGGGCCAGAAGGTCGTCGCCGTCTCCCCGGACTACGCGGACAACGTGAAGTTCGCCGATGAGTGGCTGGCCGCCCAGCCCGGCACGGACGGCGCCCTGGCGATGGCCATGGGACATGTGGTTCTCAAGGAGTTCTTCGTCGACCGGCAGGTCGACTACTTCACCGACTACGTCAAGCGGTACACCGACCTTCCTTTCCTGGTGACCCTGGAGCAGTCGGGTGACGACCCGGATGCCGCCTGGGTGCCGGGGAAGTTCCTGACCGCGGCCGATCTCGGCGGCCAGGAGGCCGGGGCGGAGAACGCGGAGTTCAAGACCGTCCTGCTGGACTCCGCCACCGGGCGGCCCGTGGTTCCCGGCGGCTCCCTGGGGCACCGCTACGGCGAGTCGGGGGCGGGCAGGTGGAACCTCGATCTCGGCGACACCGACCCGCTACTGACCACCCTGGGCGGGGACCGGGCACCCGTGGTAGTGGAACTGCCCCGCTTCGACACCGCGGACGGAACAGCGGGACGGCTGCGGCGGGGGGTACCGGTCCGTACGATCGGCGGGAAGACGGTGACCACGGTCTTCGATCTGCTGCTGGCGCAGTACGGCGTGGTACGTGAGGGACTGCCCGGTCGGTGGCCCGCCGGCTACGACGACCCCGAACAGCCCTACACGCCCGCCTGGCAGGAATCGATCACCGGGGTCGCGGCAGATCAGGCCGCCCGCATCGCCCGCGAGTTCGCCGCCAACGCCGAGGAGTCCCGCGGCCGTTCAATGATCATCATGGGGGCGGGGACCAACCACTGGTTCCACTCCGACACCATCTACCGGGCCTTCCTCACCCTGACCACGCTCACCGGCTGCCAGGGGGTCAATGGCGGCGGCTGGGCCCACTATGTCGGGCAGGAGAAGGTCCGTCCCCTCACCGGCTACTCGACCCTGGCGAACGCCGCCGACTGGAACCGGCCCGCACGGCAGATGATCCAGACCGCCTACTGGTACCTGCACACCGATCAGTTCCGCTACGACCCCTTCAGCGCCGACACCCTTGCCGCGGCTTCCGCGGGCGGCACCTTCGCGGGAAAAACCACGGCCGACGTCATCGCGCAGTCCGCCCGGCTGGGCTGGATGCCCTCCTACCCCACGTTCGACCGCAACCCGCTCACGCTGGCCGCCGACGCGGAGGCAGCCGGCAGCGAGGTGGGTGAGTACGTGGTGGACGAGTTGAAGGCCGGGCGGCTGCGCTTCGCCGCCGAGGACCCCGACGCGCCCGAGAACTTCCCCCGGGTGCTGACCATCTGGCGGGCCAATCTGCTGGGCTCCTCCGCCAAGGGCAACGAGTACTTCCTCAAGCATCTGCTGGGTGCCGACTCCGCCGTCCGCGCCACCGAGGCCCCCGAAGGAGCGCGTCCCAAGGATCTCGTGTGGCGGGAGGAGGCCCCCACGGGCAAGCTCGACCTTCTGCTGTCCCTCGACTTCCGGATGACCAGTACCACGATGTACTCCGACGTGGTGCTGCCGGCCGCGACCTGGTACGAGAAGCACGACCTCAACACCACGGACATGCACCCCTTCGTGAACTCCTTCAACCCGGCCATCTCTCCTCCGTGGCAGACCCGCACCGACTGGGACGCCTTCAACAGCATCGCCGAGGCGTTGAGCCGGCTGGCCGCCGGCCACCTGGGCACCGTCAAGGACGTGGTGGCCGCCCCGCTGCTCCACGACACCCCCGATGCCATGGCCACCCCGCACGGACGCGTCCTGGACTGGAAGGACGGGCAGTGCGAACCCGTTCCCGGCCGTACGATGCCGAAGCTCGTCACCGTGGAACGCGACTACACGGCCGTGGCAGCGAAGATGACCTCCGTGGGGCCCCTGCTGGACACCCTGGGCGCCACGACGAAGGGAGTCACCTTCGACCTGGCCCGCGAACTGGAGTATCTGCGGCACAAGAACGGCACCGTACGCGGCGGACCGGCCGGCGGCCGCCCGTCGATCGCCCGCGACGTCCACGTCTGCGAGGCGATCCTCGCCCTGTCCGGCACCACCAACGGGCATCTGGCGACCCAGGGCTTCCACACCCTTGAGGCCCGCACCGGCAAACAACTGGCGGACCTGGCGGGCGAACACGAGGGCAAACAGGTCACGTTCGCCGACACCCAGGCCGGGCCCGTCCCCGTCATCACCTCCCCCGAGTGGTCGGGATCGGAGTCGGGCGGCCGTCGGTACTCCCCCTTTACGATCAACGTCGAGCGTCTCAAGCCGTGGCACACCCTGACCGGACGGCAGCACTTCTTCCTCGACCACGACTGGATGGCGGAACTGGGTGAGTGGATGCCGGTCTACCGGCCCCCGCTGAACATGCACGCGCTGTTCAACGAGCCGGAAGTGGGCACGACCGGCGAACTCGGCATCACGGTGCGCTATCTGACACCGCACAACAAGTGGTCCATCCACTCCGAGTACCAGGACAACCTGTTCATGCTGTCCCTCTCGCGCGGCGGGCCGACCGTATGGATGAGTGACCGGGACGCCGCGAAGATCGGCGTCAAGGACAACGAATGGATCGAGGCAGTCAACCGCAACGGTGTCGTCGTGGCGCGCGCGGTCGTCTCCCACCGGATGCCGGAGGGCACCGTCTACATGCACCACGCGCAGGACCGGCTCATCGACGTTCCCCGTACCGAGACCAATGGCCGCCGCGGCGGCATCCACAACTCGCTCACCCGGCTGATGGTCAAACCCAGCCATCTCATCGGCGGCTACGCCCAGCTCTCCTTCGCGTTCAACTACCTGGGCCCGACCGGCAACCAGCGCGACGAGGTCACCGTCATCCGCCGCCGCTCGCAGGAGGTGACGTACTGATGAAGGTCATGGCCCAGATGGCGATGGTGATGAACCTCGACAAGTGCATCGGCTGCCACACCTGCTCGGTCACCTGCAAGCAGGCGTGGACCAACCGGACCGGCACGGAGTACGTCTGGTTCAACAACGTCGAGACCCGGCCCGGCCAGGGCTACCC
>DATCWZ010000274.1:0-6119 GCA_036566065.1 Streptomyces sp.
GCCGCCACGAAGTGGGCGGACAAGAAGGATGCCATCGAGAAGAAGATCGGCGACAAGAAGATCTCCTATTCGACGATCGGCATCAACGCGTACGCGGACGGCGGGCTGTCCGTGAAGGCGGGCGACGACACCAAGCTCGGCGCGAAGCTGGGCGGCAAGGTGAAGTTCTCCCCGGACGTGACAATCACCAAGGACGACGTGCGGGGCAACGAGTCGTACACGTACACCGCGAAGCTGGAGATCGAGGGCAAGGTCGGCGGCAACGCGGGCGTGCTGAACAGCACCGCCGGGGCGAAGGACACCCGGACGGGCTCCATCACCGTCACCCGCGACCAGAAGACCGGGAAGATCGTCCGCATCGACATGACGAAGACGGTGGAGAAGACCGCGACCTCCGACAAGGGCGAGCTCAGCGGCGACAACGGCAAGACGGGCGACGACAAGCGCGGCGGCAAGGGCAGCATCACCGACTCCTCCGGCGAGACGGGCATCGAGGTGCAGACGAACTCGATCGTCTTCGGCAAGGAAACCGACCAGGCGACCGAGGACAAGCGGGCGATCGCCGAGCAGTGGCTGGACGGCTCGGGCAACAACACAGCCCCGTTCGAGTACATGTTCGGTGACAAATCGCTGCAGAAGAAGCCCACCGGAAGCGACCCCTTCGATCAGATGATGTTCCAGGACGGCCTGTCCAGCACGATGCGGTACAAGGGCGAGACGGACGCACAGGAGTTCGGCTTCGAGGTGTCGCTGGGGATGAGCCTCGGGTTCTCCATCAGCGACGAGCACAAGAAGGAGACCCTTGCGGACGCCCAGTTCCTGGGAGCCCCGCGGGGTGACAGCCGCACCTATCTCCCCTACAGCTACTGCGCGCAATGAACGCGAGGCGATGACATTGACGAAGTCCAGGGCACTCGGCGCGGCGGTCGCCGTCGTCGCCGGCCTGAGCCTGCTCACCGGCTGCGGCGGCAAGGACACCGCCGCGGTCCCGGACGGCTGGGGCACGCTCGACACCGCGAGCGTGTCCGTCGGCTACCCGAAGGACCGGGGGTACGCCCCGCAGCCCGCGGCCCGGCGCAGCAAGGCGAACGCTGCGGTCGCCCTGAAGGAGGAGGGCGGGCTGCGCACCGGCATGGTCTCGGTCCAGCTCGACTTCGCCACGGGCGTCAGCGACGCGGGCGAGGCGGGCGCCGCGGCGGGCGCGGGAATCGGTCTCGGGGCCACCCGCAAGGGCACGGAGGACGTGCGGCTGGCGGGCGAGGAGAGCGCCCGCGAAGCCCGCAGGATCGACTACGAGTTCACATCGACGGGCGCGGAACGGACCCCGGACAGGGGCACCCGGATGACGGGGGTCGTGGTGGCCGGGGTCGACTCGAAGGACGTACCGTTCGCCATCCGTATCAACGCGGTGAAGGGCTCGCTGAGCACGAAGGATCTGGACGAGTTCGTCGGGTCCATCACCGTCAAGTAGCCTTTCCCGGACGCGCGTCACAGGAGCGAGCCCCTCCCCCATGGACATCCTGCCCGGTGGCACGGCCACCTTCCTGCTGCTGTTCGGCCTGTTCCTCGGCGCGTTCGCGGTCCGCTCGGCGCTGCGGCTGTACCGGGTGCTGCGGCTGGTCCGCAGCGGCGCCCGCGCCGAGGGCCACTGCTCGGGGCGACGGATGGTCGACCGCGGGCCGGGCATGGACCGGCGTTACGCCACGGAACGTCTTCGCGTTCCGCACCCCGGACGGCGTGGACGTCGAGTTCACGGACCACGCGCCGGGCCCGTTCGGCTTCGAGGTCGGCGCGCCGATACGTGTCTCGTACGACCCCTCGGACCCCGCCCGCCACGCCACAGTCGCGGGACCGGGGTCGTGGGGGCCGGTGCTGATGCCGGCGGTGTTCGCGGCGGTCCTGGGGCTGTTCGCGCTGGGGCTGCTGGTGGGGTTCGCCGCGACGGTGCGCTGACAGCGCAGCGGCTGGTGCCGCGGAGTCAGAGTGCGGCGCGGCCGAACGGTACGGTGAGCGGCTCCAGGGCTCGCGCCGCCCGCAGTTCCCTGTTGACCTCGATGATCGTTTCGTTGGACGGGGTTACCGTGCCGCCCCGCGTGAGGTCGATGACCAGACCGCCACCCGCGGTCCGGGTGTACGTACGCGGGCCACGACGGCCGGACGGCGGGCGCCGCCACCTGCCACGAGTGATGCTGTGCGGCCGATGTAATCCGCGTCCGGTTCCGGGTTCTGCCGCACCAGGGACGCAGCGACCGCCGAAGCCTTCAGCGTCACCGCCGGTGCCACCGCACCCTTGTCGGCCGCCTCGCGCCACGTACCGCATGTGCAGACGTCGATGTCCGCGAGCGTGCGCAGCAATGCGACCCAGCGCTCGGCGAGCCGCTCGGGACTCTCATCGCGTACGCCCCACATGCCGTGCACGACCACATCCAGCACGGTGGCCCCCCTTCAGCCGGGCGGGGCGGGTGGCGCGCCCAGAGTGCCAGCCGCTCGCAGTTCCCGGTTGGCGGCGATGATCGTTTCGTTGGAAGGGGTTTCCGTGCCGCCCCGGGTGAGGTCGATGACCAGGCCGCCGCCCGCGGTCCGGGTGTACGTCCCCGGCAGCGCATCCGGCGCCAACGCTGCGCGCTGCGGGGACAGATAGACGGCCCGCCCGCACCGGGGATCGGAATTCGCCAGATCGAACGCCTCGGACACCGCCCGGTACTGGGACTTGTTGTACACCTGGCCCGCGTCGATGCCCCAGGTGTCCGCCAGCAGGCGCAGGATCTCAGGAGCCCGGCGGATCACCTCATCGGATTCGTCCACGGCGCGTGAACGGAACGTCAGCGAGATCGAGTGGGTGATGTAGGGGGACGAGCCTCCCGCACGGATCGCGGTGACTACGCGCGGCCTGCCGGAATTCTGAGCCCACAAGGACGCCGAGTATCCGACCACGTCCAGATCCGGCCCCGTGTTCGTCCGTGCGATGTATTCGGCCAGTACGGAAGCCGAGGGACGCAGCACGGGATCGGTGGGGAGGTCCTCGCCCGCCTCGTGCCACGTATCGAAACTCGCCGCGTCCAGCCCCTTGAGCCCTGTCAGCGTGGCGAACCACCGGTCGGCGATGTCCCCCAGGCTGTCGTCCCGCGTACTCCAGAAGCCATTGACGACGACATACAGCAAGACCTTCTCCTCGCCCTCATCCCGTCACATCACCAGGAGTGTGGATCACCTTAACGTTGATGCCTCGCGCCTCGAACATTTCCCTGGCGGCCTCGGCGACGTCCGGGTCGGACAGATGCCATTCGACCGGCCTGCCACGCGCCGCGTCGAGTTGCCGGGTCGCCTGCTCGGCCCACCGGTCCGCGACCTTCGAGGTGAGTTCCCCGGTTTCGGCGTTGTAGAAGTCCTTCGATTTGTACCCGTACTTGGCCTCAAGGTACGTACCGCGCGCCGCATCCCAACCATCGAAGTCGACCGGTTTCCCGGTGAGCTTGTCGAGCGGGACACGGTATTCCTTCCCGCGGGCCACCTTGGATATCTGCTCCTGATAGCGGGCGCCCATCTCGGTCGGATAGTTCCACACGCCGGGCTTGATCTTCGCCCAAGCGCCGTCTCCGCCGTCCTTCGTACCGGCCCGCGGGTTCTTGAGGTTCTTGTACCAGGCCGGCTTCGGCTGGTTCCTGGCGCGCTCCAGCTCCTTCTTCCGCTTGGCCGCGGCCGCGGCCTTCTTCGCCTCGTCGGCCTGCTTCTGCGCTTCCTCCGCTGCCGCCTTCTTCTCGGGGTCCACCTCGTCGCACTTCTGGGTCAGCAGTCCGACGACGACGGATGTACGGGACGCCGCGACCGTGCCGGTACCGGCACCCGGGACGCCCTGGCCCGTACCGCTGTACGGGACGCGCGGGAAGCCGCCCATTCCGACGGTGCAGCCGGTCAGGCCCGCTTCGTCGGCTGCGTCGTCCGCGTGCTGCTGCGCCTCCTTGGCGGCCTTCTCCGCACCCTCGACGTCCCCGGCCTTCGCCGCCTTCCGTGCCTTGGCCGCCGCTTCGGAGGTCTTCTCGGCGAGCTCCCCCAGCTTGCCGAGTTTCCCTAGCTTGCCGAGTTTGCCCAGCTTGCCGAACTTGCCGACCAGCTTGGCTTCGCCGTATCCGGGAATGAAGAGAGACCCAATGTTCCAGAGACCGGTGCCGATCGCCTGGCCCTCGTCGCCCTTCTTCCACATGTCCCGGACCTCATCGCCGATGAACATGTCGTCGGCGACCTTGACCCCCGTGCCACCGGACGCCCTGGTCCAGTCCCAGACAGCGCCCAGGTAATTCCCCTTCGACCACTTGTTGCCGGCGTCCTTGGAGTCCTGGGACCACTTGTGGCCCAGGGACTTGCCGTAGTCCTTGATGCCGTTCCATGCCTTGACGGGGTGGGCGACCGTGTCGAAGGTGCCGGTGACATCGCCCCACAGGCCGTCGCCGACCAGCCCCTTGACGAACCCGCCGGTCTGATGCCCGGCGCAGGAGAAGAACGCCCCGACACCCGAGGTGCAGCTCTTCCCGCTCTTCTGCTCGCCCCCGTCGCTGCCGCTGCCGTCGTCGCTACCCGGATCGCCACTGTCGGCCCCTTCGGTGGCGTCCACGTCATCGCCGCCGTCATCGACGGGGATGGCCGCGGCGCCGTCCTTGGTGCCGGTGGCATCGGTGCCACCGGCGTCCGCGCCCCCCGACGCGTCGCCACTGGCCACCACATCGCCGTTGCCGCCGGGCGATGACACGGGGCACGCGCTGCCGGTCAGGTCGCAGAGCGCGCTGCGCATCCCGCCGGTGATCTGCCCGCCGATCCCGGTCGCCACCATCCCGCCGATGATCGCCACGACGACGACCACCAGACCCAGGTACTCCATCGCGGTCTGGCCGCCGTCCCTGCGCCACCGGATCATCCGCGCGACGCTGAACGGCCTGTGCTCGGCCCGCTGTTCGAGCGGCAGCTCGAACCACTCGCGCGAACCGCGGCGGAGCAGCAGCGCCAGCACCGCGACCGGCATCACGAGCTGCGTGACACCCCGCCCGCTCCCGTCGCCGCCGCTCAGCGTCGCCAGCGCGCCGAGGACGAACCACACGTGGACGGCCAGGAGCCCGCGCAGGACCCAGATGTCCCCCGTACGCACATGCAGCGACAGCGCGAACCCGGCCGCGCCCGGCAACGCCGCGTACAGCAGCAGCCCGAGCAGCTCGCCGTCGACCGCGCCGACCGTCGACGCGAACATCAGCACACCGATGCCGCCAACCGCGGTGGCCGCGAACAGGGCACGTACGAGGAACACGACAGCTTCCAGCGCCCGCGGTAACGCCGTCCTGCCCCCAGGCACCGGTATGCCCCCCGCGCCGCCCGGAACCGCCACTCCCCCTGTGCCAGACACCCGTGTCCCCCAACCAGCCGGTGTGCGCGGACAGTTCGCCCGCCCCCCACCCATCGCACCACGGCCCGACTCCCCAACGCATGGGCCCCCGGGCCCAATCACACAGCGGCGGCCGGGTTATCCACAGGCCCCCGGCAGCCTTCGCCCGAATCGTGCATCGTTACGTCATGAGGTACGCATGGAGTCCCCCCGCCCCGCACGAGCCACGCGCCCAACGCAGGGCGCGTGAGCACGACGAACTGGCGGCGCTCGCGCCCGGCGGCGTGCTGTTCACCGCCAGGGCTCAGGAAGCGGGCTGGCCGGAGCAGTTGCTCTACCGGCGCCTCCACCAGGCCCGCTGGCAGCTCATCCACCCGGGTGCCTGGGCCGCCCCCGGACGTCTGGTGGACTGGCTGACCCACGCATGGATCGTGCAGACCCTGCAGCCACACCTCGTGTGCAGCCACCGCACCGCAGCGGCGCTGCATCTGGTGGAGGTCCTCGGCCCGCCGCACACACGGCACGCCACGGAGTTCACCGACCCGCGCCTGGGCACCCATCCGAAACGCCCCGGCACCCGGGTCCGCCGACTACCGCTGGCACCGGCCGACCTGTCGGTACGGCGAGGGCTGCGCACCACATCGGCCGTCCGGACGGTCGGCGACCTCATACGGTGCCTCCCCCGCGACGAGGCCGTCGCCGCCGCGGACTCGGCGCTCGCGGCCCGTACGGTACGGGGCGTCCGCCGCCC
>DATCWZ010000571.1:0-2394 GCA_036566065.1 Streptomyces sp.
TGTCGCCGCGGAGGGCGCGCCCTCGGCCGTGAAGTCGATGGAGCCGTCCTTGGACTGCCAGGGGCGGATCTCTTCCACGGCACTCTTGAGCGCAGGCCAGGCCGCGTGCTCGACCACCCGTTGGACAGCAGCAATGGCACCGATGCCGGTGTCGTGCTCAAGAATTTCCGTCATAACACTTCCTTCACGGGAGAACCTTGCGTCAGGTAACCGTATCCATGGGTGGTTCCTCCGGACAAGTCGGGGCCCGTAAATCGTCCTGTTAAACCTCCTGGTCGCCGTTGTTTTTCCTGTCATGCCTCGCTGTGGCGTCCCGTTCCGCCGGGTGCGCGGGACAGGTGTGCTGAACACGCGCCGTCCTGCGCGAGTGAGTGCCTCCCGGTGGGTAGGACCGACAGGCGAGGTGTCGACGAACGGAAGAGAGAGTGCCTTGACTTTCCTCACCATCGGTCATCGCGGGGTCATGGGCGTCGAACCGGAGAACACGCTCCGGTCCTTTGTGCGCGCGGAACAGGCCGGTATGGACGCGATCGAACTGGATCTCCATCTGAGCAAGGACGGCGCGCTCGCCGTCATGCACGACGCGGACGTGGACCGCACGACGGACGGCAAGGGGCCCATCGCCGAGAAGACGCTGGCGGAGCTGCGCGCACTGGACGCGGGGCAGGGCGAGCGGGTGCCTGTGTTCGAGGAGGTCCTCGACGCGGTCTCCTCACCGGTGCAGGCCGAGATCAAGGACGTGGCCGCGGCGAGGGCGCTGGCCGATGTGATGCTGCGGCGCGGTCTCGTGGGCCGGGTGGAGGTCTCCTCGTTCCACGACGAGGCGGTCGCGGAGATCGCGCGGCTGGTCCCCGGTGTGCGCACGGTGCTCATCGCCAGCCGCTGGAAGGGCGATGTGGTGGACCGGGCCAAAGCCGTGGGTGCGAAGGCGCTCGCGCTGAATATCCGCCGCCTCACCCTGGAGGTGGTCGAGCAGGCGCACCGCGAGGGGCTGCGGGTGATCGGCTGGGTGGTGAACACGCAGGACCATCTGCGGCTGGTGCGCGCCCTGGGGCTGGACGGCGCGACGACCGACTATCCGGAGATCCGCCGCGCCGGGCGCTTCACCGCCTGAACGCTTGACTGCCTGAGCGCGCTACAGCTCCTTGACCAGCAGTTCGAAGGCGAGATCGTCGCGCTGCGGGATGCCGAAGCGCTCGTCGCCGTACGGGAAGGGGCTCAGCTTTCCCGTACGGCGGTAGCCGCGGCGCTCGTACCAGGCGATCAGGTCCTCGCGGACGGAGATGACCGTCATCTGCATCTCGGTGGCGCCCCAGCTCTCCCGGACCGTGCGTTCGGCCTCCGCGATGATCGCCCTGCCCAGGCCCGCGCCCTGCAGTGCGGGCCGGACGGCGAACATGCCGAAGTACGCGGCGTCGCCCCGGTGTTCGAGCTGGCAGCAGGCGACGACCGCGCCGTCGCGCTCCACCACGAGCAGTCGGCTCGCGGGGCCCGTGATCACCTCGCGGACACCGTCCGCGTCGGTCCGCTGCCCGTGGAGGATGTCCGCCTCGGTGGTCCAGCCCGCCCGGCTGGAGTCGCCGCGGTAGGCGGACTGGATGAGCGCGAGGAGGACCGGCACGTCGTCCTCGGTGGCGGAGCGGAAGGTCAGCGGCGCCGCTGCGGGCACCGCTTCACGGGTCGTTTCACGGGTCGGGGCGGTGTCCATGGTGGTGCTCTCCGTCTCTCTGCTGCCGGGTGCCACCGGTATCGCGTCCTGCCGCACGAGACTAACCCGGCCGCGAGCGCCCCCCGCGGGCCCGGGCGCACTCCCCGAGTGCGCCAATGCGCCGGGTACGAACCGGGCGGACGGGGGCATCGACTAGGCGACACCGGCGTCGTTACGCCGCGGGGGAGGTGCGCTGTGCACGGACCGGCATTGTCCGGCTGGCTGCTCATGGTGCTGTGCGGGGTGACCGGCTCGTACTGCCTGCTGCGTACCCGCGGCGGGACACGGCAGGAGCGCCGGACGGCGCGCGCGGAGGCGGTGATGGGCTTCGGGATGGCCGCGATGGCCGTTCCCGCGGCGCTGCTCACGCCCCCGGTGTGGACGTGGGCGGTGTACGCGGTGCTGTTCGGCGGTGCGGCCCTGCGTGCTCTGTGGTTCGCCAGGACAGGAGGACATCATCCGCACCATCTGATCGGTTCCCTCGCCATGGTCTACATGGCGGTCGTAATGGGGCCGGGTGGTGCCGCCGCCGGGCAGCAGGCGCACGGGGGGCACGCCGGGCATGCGGCGGGCGCCTCCGCCGGGGGGATACCCGTGCTGACGGGGGTACTGCTGGCGTACTACGCGCTCTATGTGCTGCGGTCGGCGGGTCGGCTGGTCCCGGCGACCGTGACCGCGACCGCCGG
>DATCWZ010000386.1:0-5489 GCA_036566065.1 Streptomyces sp.
GGTCGCCGCCTGCCTGGCCCACGCGCAGGAGCTGGACGGCCAGGCGCCGAGCGAACCCGGGGCGGATGACTGCGAGACGGTGGTGGGCCTGTCCGCCCCGTCCGGGCCGATCGCGGTCGCCGCCGCGTACAAGCAGGCCGAGCAGGCGCTCTCCGTCGCCCGGCGGCGGGGCAGGGTCCTGGTCGAGCACGAGGAACTCGCAGCGGGCTCGGTCCTGCCGCTGCTCGCGGACGACGCGGTACGGGCGTTCGCCGACGGGATGCTCCGCCCGCTGTACGAGCACGACGCGAAGGGCCGGGGCGACCTGGTCGCCTCGCTGAGTGCCTGGCTCTCCCGGCACGGCCAGTGGGACGCGGCCGCCGCCGACCTGGGCGTGCACCGCCACACCCTGCGCTACCGGATGCGCCGTGTCGAGGAGATCCTGGGCCGTTCCCTGGACGACCCGGACGTACGGATGGAACTGTGGCTGGCGCTGAAGACAACAGCGGCCTCGCAATAGCCGACCCGTCCGGCTGGGCAACTCCAGCCCGTCCGGCGTTTGAGGCCCGCCGCAGGCGCCCGGCCCACCGCACCGCACCGCCCGGCCCGCCACCCCGTACAAACCGGCGCGTCCACGCGTCCGCTTGTGCCACGCCGGACAAACGTCATCCGCGCCCGGCCACTTTACGGTGGGAGCCAACGGGGGCGCCCCAGCGCGCCCGCGACCGACTTTCACCACCCGAAGGGCCGGAACCGCCATGACTTCCACCCACGCTTTCTGGCTGGCCGGCCGCCAAGCCACCGGCGAGGACAGCTTCGACGTCACCAACCCCTGGGACGGCCGTCTCGTCGGTACGGTCAGCGTGCCGACCGACGCCCAGGTCGAGGAGGCCGTCGCCGCCGCGCATGCTGTGCGCGACGAGTTCGCCGCCACCCCGGCCCACATACGCGCCGCCGCGCTCGACCACATCATGCGGCGCCTCGCCGAGCGCGCCGAGGAGCTCGCCCAGCTGATCGCCGCCGAGAACGGCAAGCCCGTCAAGTGGGCCCGCGGCGAGGTCAGCCGTGCCGTCTCGGTGTTCCGGTTCGCCGCCGAGGAGGCCCGCCGCTTCAACGGCGGGGACGCCCAGCGCCTGGACACCGACGCCGGCGGCACCGGCCGCCTCGGGCTGACCCGCCGCTTCCCCCGCGGCGCGGTCCTGGGTATCGCGCCCTTCAACTTCCCGCTCAACCTGAGCGCGCACAAGGTCGCCCCCGCCATCGCCGTGGGCGCCCCGATCATCCTCAAGCCCGCACCGGCCACCCCGCTCTCCTCCCTGGTCCTGGGCGAGCTGCTGGCCGAGACCGACCTGCCGGCCGGTTCCTGGTCCGTCCTGACCGTCCCCAACGACCGGATGCCCGCCCTGGTGAAGGACGAGCGGCTGCCGGTGATCTCGTTCACCGGCTCAGGACCGGTCGGCTACTCGATCATGGAGTCGGTGCCGCGCAAGCACTGCACGCTGGAGCTCGGCGGCAACGCCGCCGCCGTCGTCCTCGGGGACTACGCCTCCGACGCCGACCTGGACCACGCCGCGGCCCGTATCGCGACCTTCTCCAACTACCAGGGCGGCCAGTCCTGCATTTCGGTGCAGCGCGTCATCGCCGACGCGTCCGTGTACGACCGGCTGGTCCCCCGGATCGTCGCCGCCGTCGAGGCCCTGGTCACCGGCGACCCGTCCGACGCCGCCACCGATGTCGGCCCGCTGGTCAGCGAGGACGCCGCCCGCCGCGTCGAGTCCTGGGTCGAGGAGGCCGTATCGGCCGGCGCGAAGCTGCTGACGGGCGGCACGCGTGACGGTTCCAGCTACGCCCCGACCGTCCTCGCCGATCTGCCCGGCACGGTGCGGATCGCCACCGAGGAGGTCTTCGGCCCGGTGATGTACGTACAGAAGGTGGACAGCGAGGCCGAGGCGTTCGCCGCCGTCAACGACTCCAGGTTCGGCCTCCAGGCAGGCGTGTTCACGCACGACCTGCAGGCCGCGTTCCGCGCCCACCGCGCCCTGGAGGTGGGCGGTGTGATCATCGGCGACGTCCCCTCGTACCGCGCCGACCAGATGCCGTACGGCGGTGCCAAGGAGTCCGGCGTCGGCCGCGAGGGCCTCCGCTACGCGATGGACGACTACACCTACGAGCGGGTTCTGGTCCTCACTGGCCTGGCCCTGTAGACCCGCGGGCAGTACTGACCGGCCGGAACCCCCGTACGCCGGGGGTTCCGGCCGCCGCACGTCCGCGTACGGTCTGCTCCAGGGGTGGCTGGAGTCGCGCGGAACGGGTACATACGGACGAGTAGTACCGATCGGTAGTCCCTGCCGTCGGTTCATCGACCCGACTCGCGGCGAGGTGAGGTCCTCATGTCCGCCCCATCCGACACGCCCCAGGTCCCCAAGGTCACCGAGCGCGAAGCACGCCAGGTGGCAGAGGCCGCACGCGAACAGGACTGGCGCAAGCCCAGTTTCGCCAAGGAGCTCTTCCTCGGCCGCTTCCGGCTCGACCTGATCCATCCGCAACCCCAGCCGGCCCCGGACGACGTACGGCGCGGAGAGGCATTCCTCGCCAGGCTGCGCGACTTCTGCGAGACCAAGATCGACGGCGCGCTCATCGAGCGTGAGGCGAGGATCCCCGACGAGGTGATCAACGGCCTCAGGGAGCTCGGCGCGCTCGGCATGAAGATCGACACCAAGTACGGCGGCCTGGGGCTCACCCAGGTCTACTACAACAAGGCGCTCGCGCTGGCCGGTTCGGCGAACCCCTCGATCGGCGCGCTGCTGTCCGCCCACCAGTCCATCGGCGTACCGCAGCCGCTGAAGATGTTCGGCACCCAGGAGCAGAAGGACGCGTTCCTGCCCCGCCTGGCCCGTACGGACATCTCGGCCTTCCTCCTCACCGAGCCGGACGTCGGCTCCGACCCCGCCAGGCTGGCGACCTCGGCCGTCCCCGACGGCGACGACTACATCCTGGACGGCGTCAAGCTGTGGACGACCAACGGGGTGGTGGCGAACCTGCTCGTCGTCATGGCCCGCGTGCCCAGGGGCGACGGGCACAAGGGCGGCATCACCGCGTTCGTCGTCGAGGCGAACTCGCCTGGCATCACCGTGGAGAACCGCAACGCCTTCATGGGCCTGCGCGGCATCGAGAACGGCGTGACGCGGTTCCACCAGGTCCGGGTCCCCGCCGCCAACCGGATCGGCCCCGAGGGCGCCGGTCTCAAGATCGCCCTCACCACCCTCAACACCGGCCGCCTCTCGTTGCCCGCCATGTGCGTGGGCGTCGGGAAGTGGTCCCTGAAAATCGCCCGCGAATGGTCCGCCGTGCGCGAGCAGTGGGGCAGGCCGGTCGCCCGGCACGAGGCGGTCGGCTCGAAGATCTCCTTCATCGCGGCCACCACCTTCGCGCTCGAAGCGGTTGTCGACCTCTCCTCGCAGATGGCCGATGAGGACCGTAACGACATCCGGATCGAAGCCGCGCTGGCCAAGCTGTACGGCTCCGAGATGGGATGGCTGATCGCCGACGAACTGGTCCAGATCCGGGGAGGCCGCGGCTTCGAGACGGCCGACTCGCTGGCCGCCCGCGGCGAACGGGCCGTCCCCGCCGAGCAGATGCTGCGCGACATGAGGATCAACCGGATCTTCGAGGGCTCCACGGAGATCATGCATCTGCTGATCGCCCGCGAGGCCGTCGACGCCCATCTGAAGGTGGCCGGGGACATCATCGACCCCGACAAGCCGCTCTCGGCCAAGGCGAGGGCGGGCGCCAACGCCGCCGGGTTCTACGCCCGCTGGCTGCCGAAGCTGGTCAGCGGACCCGGCCAGCTCCCGCACACGTTCAGCGAGTTCAGGCCGTCGGGCCACCCCGACCTGTCGGCGCATCTGAGGTACGTGGAAAGAGCCGCCCGCAAGCTGGCCCGCTCCACGTTCTACGCGATGTCCCGCTGGCAGGGCCGCATGGAGACCAAGCAGGGCTTCCTCGGCCGGATCGTCGACATCGGCGCCGAACTCTTCGCGATGAGCGCCGCGTGTGTGCGCGCCGAGCACATGCGGGCGAAGGGCGAGCACGGCCGCGAGGCGTACCAGCTCGCGGACGTGTTCTGCCGGCAGTCCCGCATCCGGGTCGAGGAACTCTTCACCCGGCTGTGGACCAACACCGACACCATCGACCGGCGCGTGGTCAAGGGCATCATGTCCGGTACGTACACCTGGCTGGAGGAGGGCGTCATCGACGCCAGCGGCGAAGGCCCCTGGATCGCCGACGCCACCCCCGGCCCGTCGGCGAAGGACAACGTGCACCGTCCCATCGCCTGACCCGGCACACACCAACGGCGGGGCGCGCCCACCCAGTGGCCGCGCCCCGTCCCCGTGCCCCCCGGGCGGCGGTCTCCCGGGGCGGTGTGGCGGGGAACTGACGGGGACGCACTGTCGGAGCACACAGCGGGAGCGGCAACAATGGGGGGCATGAGCGACAGCCCCGCACCCCTCGCCGACCCGCACCTTGTCTTCGACGCGACGCAAGGCCGCCGGGATCTCGTGATCCTCGGCTCCACCGGGTCCATCGGTACCCAGGCCATCGACCTGGTCCTGCGCAACCCCGACCGTTTCCGCGTCACCGCTCTCGCCGCCGGAGGCACCCGGGTCGCGCTCCTCGCGGAGCAGGCACGGCAGTTGCGGGTGCGCACCGTCGCCGTCGCCGCCGAGGACAGCGTGCCCGCCCTGCGCGAGGCGCTCGGCGCGGCGTACGGGCCGGGGGAGGCGCTCCCGGAGATACTGGCCGGCCCGGACGCGGCCACGCTGCTGGCCGCGAGCGAATGCCACACCGTACTGAACGGCATCACCGGCTCGATCGGCCTCGCCCCCACGCTCGCCGCGCTGGAGGCGGGCCGCACGCTCGCCCTGGCCAACAAGGAGTCGCTGATCGTCGGCGGCCCGCTGGTGAAGGCGCTGGCCGGGCCCGGCCAGATCATCCCGGTCGACTCCGAGCACGCCGCGCTGTTCCAGGCCATCGCGGCGGGCAAGCGCACCGATGTCCGCAAGCTCGTCGTGACGGCTTCCGGGGGTCCCTTCCGGGGCCGTACGAGGGACGAGCTGGCCGATGTGACCCGCGAGCAGGCACTCGCGCATCCGACGTGGGCCATGGGGCCCGTCATCACCGTCAACTCCGCGACGCTGGTCAACAAGGGCCTGGAGGTCATCGAGGCGCACCTCCTCTACGACATCCCGTTCGACCGGATCGAGGTCGTCGTCCACCCGCAGTCGTACGTGCACTCGATGGTCGAGTTCACCGACGGCTCCACGCTCGCCCAGGCCACCCCGCCCGACATGCGGGGGCCGATCGCCCTCGGGCTCGGCTGGCCGCAGCGCGTCCCGGACGCCGCCCCCGCCTTCGACTGGACGAAGGCGTCCACCTGGGAGTTCTTCCCGCTGGACAACCACGCCTTCCCCTCCGTCAACCTCGCCCGGCACGTGGGCGCGCTGGGCGGC
>DATCWZ010000308.1:0-6204 GCA_036566065.1 Streptomyces sp.
GTCGTGGGCCCCGGCCCGCGCGGGTGGCTGGCATCAGGGGGTCCGTTCCGAGCGAGAGAGAGATCCGCGTGTACGCCATCGTGCGCAGCGGTGGTCGCCAGCACAAGGTAGCTGTCGGCGACATCGTTGAGGTTGACAAGATTCCCACCGCCAAGGTCGGCGACACGGTCGAGCTCTCGACCCTGCTCGTTGTCGACGGCGATGCCGTGACCAGCGACCCGTGGGTGCTGGCCGGGATCAAGGTCCAGGCCGAGGTCGTGGACCACCACAAGGGCGCGAAGATCGACATCCTTCGCTACAAGAACAAGACCGGCTACCGCCGTCGCCAGGGGCACCGCCAGCAGTACACGGCGATCAAGGTCGTCGGTATTCCCGCGGCTGCGAAGTAAGGGACTGAGAACACATGGCACACAAGAAGGGCGCATCGTCCAGCCGGAACGGGCGCGATTCCAATTCCCAGCGGCTCGGCGTGAAGCGCTTCGGCGGTCAGGCCGTGAACGCCGGTGAGATCCTGGTCCGCCAGCGCGGCACCCACTTCCACCCGGGTACGGGCGTCGGGCGCGGTGGCGACGACACGCTGTACGCGCTTGCCGCCGGTGCGGTGGAGTTCGGCACGCACCGTGGCCGCAGGGTCGTGAACATCGTTCCGCTCGCCGCCTGATTTCCGGGCGACAGCGCACAGCGACACACAGCACCTGCCGAGGGCGGATCTCAGCTTTCCCGGTTACCGGGGAAGCGGGTCCGCCCTCGGCGTGTTACGACAAAGACATTCCCGTATGTACCTGGAGGCACCAACCATGACCACCTTCGTGGACCGCGTCGAGCTGCATGCCGCCGCGGGTAACGGGGGCCACGGCTGCGCCTCCGTCCACCGTGAGAAGTTCAAGCCGCTGGGCGGTCCCGACGGGGGCGACGGCGGGCGCGGAGGCAATGTCGTCCTCGTCGTCGACCAGGCCGTCACCACGCTGCTCGACTATCACCACAGCCCCCACCGCAAGGCTACGAACGGCCAGCCCGGCGCCGGCGGCCACCGTTCCGGCAAGGACGGCCAGGACCTGGTGCTGCCGGTCCCGGACGGCACCGTGGTCTTCGACAAGGCCGGTAACGTCCTCGCCGACATGGTCGGCCAGGGCACCACCTTCGTCGCCGGCCAGGGCGGCCGCGGCGGCCTCGGCAACGCGGCACTGGCCTCCACCCGCCGCAAGGCGCCCGGCTTCGCGCTGCTCGGTGAGCCCGGTGAGGACCGCGACATCGTCCTGGAGCTCAAGACCGTCGCCGATGTCGCGCTCGTCGGATATCCCAGCGCCGGAAAGTCCTCACTGATCTCGGTGCTGTCCGCCGCCAAGCCGAAGATCGCGGACTACCCGTTCACGACCCTCGTCCCCAACCTGGGCGTCGTCACCGCGGGCTCGACCGTCTACACCATCGCGGACGTCCCCGGGCTCATCCCCGGCGCCAGCCAGGGCAAGGGCCTCGGCCTGGAATTCCTGCGGCACGTCGAGCGCTGCTCCGTCCTCGTACATGTCCTGGACACCGCGACGCTCGAAGCGGACCGCGATCCCGTCTCCGACCTCGACATGATCGAGGAGGAGCTGCGGCAGTACGGCGGCCTGGAGAACCGGCCGCGCATCGTCGCCCTCAACAAGGTCGACATCCCCGACGGCCAGGATCTCGCCGACATCATCCGCCCCGACCTGGAGGCGCGCGGCTACCGCGTCTTCGAAGTCTCGGCCACCGCTCACAAAGGCCTCAACGAGCTGTCGTACGCCCTCGCGGGGATCATCGCCGAGGCGCGCGCCGCCAAGCCCGCCGAGCAGTCGACCCGGATCGTCATCCGCCCGAAGGCCGTCGATGACGCGGGCTTCACCGTGGACAAGGACGACGACGGCATCTACCGGGTGCGCGGCGAGAAGCCCGAGCGCTGGATCCGGCAGACCGACTTCAACAACGACGAGGCCGTCGGCTATCTCGCGGACCGGCTCAACCGGCTCGGTGTCGAGGACGAGTTGCGGAAGGCGGGCGCCCGGGCCGGCGACGCCGTCGCCATCGGCCCCGAGGACAACGCGGTCGTCTTCGACTGGGAGCCCTCCATCACGGCGGGCGCCGAGATGCTGGGCCGCCGCGGCGAGGACCACCGGATGCAGGCCCCCCGGCCCGCCGAGCAGCGCCGCCGGGACCGCCAGGCGGAGCGCGACGAGGCGCAGCGCGAGTACGAGGCGTTCGACCCCTCCAGCCCCGAGTGATTCTGACCGGCCCGGGTGCCGCCCGCCACCGGGAAACGCCTGGTGGCGGCGGTCCGGCAGTCCTGGTGTTGGGCTGATCGGGCCAACGTCTGTGGGGTCCGTCACTGCGTGGCCGGGCCGCCCGGAGCCAACCTGCCTGGCCAGGCGGTGAACTGCGGGTTTCCCCCGGAAGATCACCGGAGGGCGTCCGCCTTGCGAGACGGTCACGGAGAGTGCGAACATCACACTGTTCCCCCGTCATCGCAAGGTAGGTCGTCTGTGTCTGTGCCGCACGAAGCAAAGCCCCGGACCACAGCAGTCGTACTCGCCGGTGGTACCGGTCAGCGCGTGGGCCTTTCGATTCCCAAGCAACTGCTGAAAATCGCAGGTAAGGCGGTCATCGAGCACACGCTGACCATCTTCGAACATGCCGAGGACATCGACGATGTCATCGTGCTGATGGCGCCCGGCTTCGTGCCCGACGTCGAGAAGATCGTCGCCAAGGCCGGACTGACCAAGGTCACCCGCGTCATCGAGGGCGGCAGCACCCGCAATGAGACCACCGAGCGCGCCATCGAGGTGGTCGGCGAAGGTCTCGCCGAGGGCGAGGACCTCAATGTCCTCTTCCATGACGCGGTCCGCCCTCTGCTGTCACAGCGAGTCATCAAGGACTGTGTCGGCGCCCTTGAGCGCTACCAGGCCGTCGATGTCGCCATCCCGTCCGCGGACACGATCATCGTGACCCGCACCCACGGCGAGGACGGCGAGTTCATCACCGACGTCCCCGACCGCTCCCGGCTGCGCCGCGGCCAGACCCCGCAGGCGTTCAAGCTCTCCACGATCCGCAAGGCGTACCGGATCGCGGCGGGTGACCCCAACTTCCAGGCCACCGACGACTGTTCGGTCGTCCTGCGGTACCTCCCCGACGTACCGATCTATGTGGTCGCCGGCGACGAGTACAACATGAAGGTCACTCAGCCGGTCGATGTCTTCATCACCGACAAGCTGTTCCAGCTCGCCTCCACCGCCGCCCCGCGCCCGGCCGACGAGGCCGCGTACCGCGAACTGCTGGCGGGCAAGACGCTCGTGGTCTTCGGCGGCTCGTACGGCATCGGGGCGGACATCGCGGCACTGGCGAAGGGGTACGGCGCGAGTGTCTACGCGCTGGGCCGCTCCACCACGGGTACGTACGTCGAGAACCCCGAACACGTGGACGACGCGCTGTCCAAGGCGTACGCGGAGACCGGACGCATCGACTACGTCATCAACACCGCGGGCGTCCTGCGCATCGGCAAGCTGGCCGAGACCGACAACGCGACGATCCAGGAAGCGCTGAACGTCAACTACCTCGCACCCGTCCAGATCGCCCGCGCCTCGTACAAGTATCTGGCCGAGACCAAGGGCCAGTTGCTGCTCTACACCTCCAGCAGCTACACGCGGGGCCGCGCCGAGTACAGTCTCTATTCATCGACCAAGGCGGCGATGGTAAACCTCACGCAGGCGCTGGCCGACGAGTGGGCGGGCGAGAGCATCCGGGTGAACTGCGTCAACCCGGAGCGCACCGCGACCCCGATGCGGACCAAGGCGTTCGGCAAGGAGCCGGCGGGCACGCTGCTCTCCTCGGAGGCGGTGGCGCGTACGTCGCTGGACGTCCTGCTGTCGGCCATGACGGGCCACGTCATCGACGTACGGCAGCAGGATCCGACGCGCGGGGCGACCGAATCCTCGGGATTCGACCACGTCCTCGCCTCTGTTCTCGACCGCCAAGAAGATGTGTAATAATTCCTGGGAAATGTGCATTTACGGGCCCCTGCGAACGCTGAAATGCGGCCGCAGGGGCCCGAATGCGTGAAGCCGTATCTTCACATTTCCCTCATTACGTGAAACAACCGGCACCCCCTGGAGCAGGTTCTTCGTGATTTCGACAGCCATTCGCCTGGCCCGTGTGGGCAGCCGGTCAGAACTGGCGGCAGCAATACTGATGGTGCTGGGATACCCCTGCGTCATGCTTGCCGCACTTCTTCCCAATATCTGGTTCTTCGCGGCGGCTGCGGCTGTCACGTATCTCTCCGACTGGTACCTGCACCAGCGCGGCAGTTATCTCGTCAACCGGCTCAGCAAGGTGCGCGCGGGCCTTGCCATCCGCTTCCTGCTCCGCCAGTTGATGGTCATCCTGCTGCTGGCCAGGCTGGACATGGCCGAGGAGCCGCTGTTCTACGCGACGGTCGCATGCTTCCTCGTCTTCTACGGGCTCCAGGCCGCCCACGGCACGCTGTCGACCCTGATCACACTGCGCCGCACCATGCCGGTCGTCACCCGCAATGTGGACCTCAGCGCCGTCCGCATCCCCGACGCCCCGTCGAACCGGCTGGTGCACCGCTCGGCCGAGAAGATGCTCCACCTCGACGTACCGGCCGTGGCGGGCATCGTGTTCGCCGCCGCCACCGGCACCGAGACCGCGGGCTTCGTCGGCGCCGGAATCACCCTGCTGCTGGCGCTCGCCTACGACGCACTGCTCGTCCCGAATCTGCGCCGCAGCAGGCGCGTGCCCCCCGCAGCGGCTGTGCTCAAGGCCGTGGACACCTGGCTGCGCGAATACCAGCCGACCGTCGTGCTCTACTTCTCCGGCTCCAACGAGTCGGCGTACCAGGGCAACATGTGGCTCGACACCATGGCGAAGATCGACGGCCGGCCACTGATCATCATGCGCGAACGCGGACTGGTTCCGCAGCTCCGCGGGACCTCCGTCCCCGTCCTCTGCGTCCCGGGCGGCACGCACCTGATGAACCTGGACCTGTCCACCGTCCGGGTCTGCCTGTATCCCGCCAACGTCGGCAAGAACATCCACATGCTGCGCGTCCCGACCATGAAGCACGTCTTCATCGGCCACGGCGACAGCGACAAGCTGGCCAGCGTCAACCCGTTCTCCAAGGTGTACGACGAGGTGTGGACGGCGGGCCGCGCGGGGCGCGACCGCTACGCCCTGGCCGATGTCGGCATCCGCGACGAGGACATCGTCGAGGTCGGACGGCCGCAGCTCGCGCCCATCAAGACCTGGACCGGCTCGGCGAAGAACCCCATCCCGACCGTGCTGTACGCCCCCACCTGGGAGGGCTGGGACGACAACCCCGGCAACACCTCGCTGCTGCTGGCCGGCGAGAACATCGTGCGCCGGCTGCTCGACGCGCCGCGGCCGGTCCGGGTCATCTACAAGCCGCACCCCTTCACCGGTATCCGCAGCGCCAAGGCCAAGGCCGTCCACGCCCGGATCACGGCGCTGATCAGCGAGGCGGCCGAGCAGCGCGTCACCGACCCGCGCTGGGCCGACGCGTCCTCGGCGGGCGCGGCAGGCCGACAGGCCGCCAGGACCCGCCTCGCGGAGATCGAGGCCCGGCTCGCCCTGCTGAACAGGCCCGGACGGGCGGGCGGTGACGAGGCCGAGGAGTCCCGGGTCTCGCTCGCCGACCCGGCGCGCCAGGCCGAGATCGCCACCCTGCGCGCCGAATGGAACGAGGCCTACTGGAGCTCGTTCGGCTGGTGGGAGCACAGGACCGTGACCGGTCCGCAGCCCACGCTGTACGACTGCTTCAACGAGGCCGACGCCATGGTCTCCGACATCTCCAGCGTGGTGTCGGACTTCATCGCCAGCGGCAAGCCGTACGCGGTCACCGACTCCGCCGCACTGGGCGCCGAGGAGTTCAAGCGGCAGAACACCGCCGTACGGGCCGCGGTCATCCTCTCCAACAGCGCCGAGGAGATCACCGCCCTGCTGGACGCGGTCGCCGACAGCGCCGCCGACCCGCTGGCCGCTGCCCGCCGCGAGCTGAAGGGCTACCTGCTCGGGCCGGACGAGCCGACTTCCATGGAGCAGTTCAACGCTGCCGTACGAGCACTCGCCGCCAGGGCCGAGGCCCGCAACGCGGGCGTCGCGAAGCGCGTCGGTGAGCAGGTCGCCGCGGCGCCCGACCCGGAGGCGGCGACC